>JBEKCU010000174.1:0-9660 GCA_050014735.1 Candidatus Acidiferrales bacterium
GATAATTTCAACGTCAATACCAATCTTCCTCGCGAGCTCTTCCTGCTTCTCCCGGTCATGCGGGACGAACTCATGCAGCGGCGGATCGATTAGCCGGATCGTAACGGGGAAGCCGTCCATTGCCTTGAAAATTCCAACGAAGTCTCGGCGCTGATACGGAAGCAATTTTGCCAGCGCTTTTCGCCTAGCGTCTGGAGAGTCCGCGACGATCATTTCCTGAATCGCCAGTTGCCGCTCGATGCTCTTTTCCGGCTGCTCGAAATCCTTGAAGAACATGTGTTCGGTGCGGCAGAGCCCGATTCCGGCGGCTCCCATTTCGCGGGCCTTTCGCGCATCGTGCGGAGTATCTGCATTCGTTCGGACTCCGAGCTTGCGAATACTATCGGCCCAACCCATAAGAGTCGAAAATGATTTGGGCAGTTCGGGAGTCGAAAGCTTCACTTGACCTTCGTAAACTATCCCCTCGTTCCCATCCAGTGTCACCCAATCGCCTTCGTGGATGACCTTTCCGCCGGACTGCGCAGTTTTTGTTTCAGGATCGATATCCAAAGTCTCGCAGCCCACGATGCAGCACTTGCCCCATCCGCGCGCAACCACTGCGGCATGGCTGGTCTTTCCCCCTGTTGCGGTCACGATTCCTTGAGCGACAAACATTCCGCCTACGTCTTCTGGGCTCGTTTCACGGCGTACGAGAATCACCTTCTCGCCCTTCAGCGCCATCGCCTCGGCTTCTTCCGCCGTAAACACGGCCTTGCCCGCTGCGGCTCCAGGAACAGCATTAATCCCGGAGGCGATCTTTCGTTTGGATAAATCGCCCTTTGGCACCGACGGATCGACTACCGGATAAAAGAGCCTTTCGATATCTTCCGACTTGATGCGGTCGATTGCCTCTTCCTTGGAGATCAGCCCTTCCTTCGCCATGTCAACCGCAATCTCGAACGTCGCCGCCGGAGTGCGCTTGCCGACGCGCGTCTGCAACATATATAAAGTCCCCTCTTCGACGGTGAACTCCATGTCCTGCATGTCGCGGTAGTGAGTCTCAAGAAGCACTCTCACCTTTTCCAATTGCTTGTACACCTTAGGCATCAGTTTCGCCATTTCACTCAAGTGCATGGGAGTGCGTATTCCGGCGACGACGTCTTCTCCTTGTGCGTTGATCAGAAAATCTCCGTAGAATATCTTTTCGCCCGTCGATGGATCGCGCGTAAAGCAGACACCAGTCCCCGAGTTGTCCCCGATATTGCCAAATACCATTTGTACGACGTTGACAGCAGTGCCGAGCAAACCGGTGATGCGCTCCACGCGCCGGTACGTAACCGCTTTTTCCGCCATCCAGGAACCGAACACGGCGCCGATCGCACCCCATAATTGTTCTTCCGGGTCTTCCGGGAATTCTTTCCCGGTCTTCTTTTTGAAGTATTGCTTGTACTCGGTTACCAATTCCCGCCAGCCTTCGGCCGGAACTTGTGTGTCGTCCTTCACACCGCTGCGCGTTTTCATCGAGCGCAATTTTTCTTCAAGTTCTTCTTTAGGGAGCCCGATCACAACTGATGAATACATCTGCACGAAGCGGCGATACGCATCCCACGCAAACCGGTCATTGTTCGTATTTCGCGCAAGGGCTTCGACGGACTTACTGTTCAGGCCAAGATTTAAAATCGTTTCCATCATGCCTGGCATGGATCGGGCGGAGCCGGAACGCACGCTGACAAGCAAAGGGTCCTTCGCGTCTCCCAATTTTTTCTTTGTCGTTTTTTCAAGTTGACTCAGGTTCTTTTTCACTTCCGCGGCAAGCGACTTCGGGTAGGACTTATTGTGCTTCATGTAATAGTCGCAGCATTCCGTCGAAATGGTGAACCCGGCAGGCACTGGGAGGCCGATACGGGTCATCTCGGCGAGACCTGCGCCCTTTCCGCCCAGAACTTCTTTCATCGTGCCGTGGCCCTCAGCTTTGCCCGCTCCAAAAAAATAAACGTATTTCACGATTTTCTTCTCCTCGATATAGACTTACGAATGAATAGCATGTCGGCAAGCCGACAGTTAGTAATTAAAGTAAAACTTCACCCTTACTTCACCCTTACTTCTCTCTCTGCGGTTACAATCTCCGAAAAATCCGCAATCGTCGAAAATTGAGAAAGCAATCCAGATAACAGCGTCAACCTGTTCTTGCGCACGCGTTCGTCCTCCGCCATGACCATGACCTCTTCAAAAAAACGATCCACGTCAGGACGCAATCCCGAAATCTTCTGCAACGCTTCCGGATAACGGCCTTCCCGCTTAAAATGCTCGGTTTCCTTCAAAATGGATCCGGCCCGGGAGTGCAATTCCCGTTCGGCGTCCTCGGTGAAAAGACCAGAATCCACTCCTGGTTGCTTCCAGATTATTTCAGGACCGGCCTTTTCCAGAATTTTACGGATCCTCTTGAATGACACCGCCAGAGGTTCAAAGTTTTCGGTTTTACGAATCGCCTTGATGGCCTCGATCCGTCGAACGGCATCCACCAGGTTGTCCGCACCTACCGCCAGGGCTGCATTGATCTCATCGCTAGCAAGCCCCGCCCGTTCCTTTAACACGAATCGCGCTCGGTCGAGAATAAACTCGAAAACCTGGTGCTCCATCTCTGGAGAGATTGGGATGGCTTTCGACGCCGTGGAAAACGTGCGAGCCGCTCGCGCGATCGTGAGTGAAATCGAGACCGGCAACTTCGCTTCAATCAGAATTTTTACGACGCCCATGGCAGCACGGCGCAGAGCAAATGGATCGCTGGAACCGGACGGGATTAGGCCCACCGCAAAGCAGCCAACCAGAGAGTCGATCTTGTCCGCGAGAGCGACGGCTTGGCCGGTGATGTTTCTTGGAATGGGATCGTCGAGGCCAAGGGGCTTATATTGATCGTAGACAGCGTCGGCGACTTCCTCAGGTTCTCCTTGAAATCTTGTATAAAGGCCACCGACGATGCCCTGCAATTCAGTGAACTCGCGAACCATGTCCGTGACTAGATCGCACTTGGAAAGTTCAGCAGCGCGGTCGGCTGCGGCAACACTGGCTTGGTGCACGCCGCTAGCGAACCATTGCTCGGCAAGCCAACGGGCGAGAGTTCGCACGCGATCGACTTTGTCGCCGTAGCTGCCTAGCTTAGCCTGGTACGTCACGGCGTTCAATTTCGGCAGATAGTCGGCGAGCCGACATTTCTGGTCGGTCTCCCAGAAGAAACGCGCGTCCGCAAATCGCGCCCGCAATACGCGCTCATGTCCTGCACGAATCAAGCCCGCGCGATCCTTATCCAGATTAATGATGGCCAAAAAATGCGGGGCCAATGAGCCGTCTTTCTTCTCCAGCGCAAAGTATTTCTGATGGTCCCGCATCACCGTGATCAGGATTTCATCGGGAAGCGCCAGGTAACCGGGATCGAATCCCCCCAAGATTGCGGCTGGATACTCATTGAGGTAGGTCACAAGATCTCTGAGGTGACTGTCCTCGTGAATTCGCAGACCTTTGCCGCTAGCCAGCTTGCCGAGTTCCGCCTCAATTTTTTTCCGTCGCTCTTCGGGTATCACCATAACGTAGTTCGCCCGAAGTTTTTGGAAATAATCCTTGGTCCCAGTCACCGGTATTTTGGATTTACCCAAGAAGCGGTGTCCGCGGGACAAATTCCCTGCTTGGGCGTCGCCCAGCGTTAGCTTTATCGGCTTCCCGCCAAGCAGCGCAACCACCCATCGAATCGGCCGAATAAAGCGGAGTCCCTCGGCGCCGGTCCAATACATACTCCGTGGCCAGGAAATTTCCGCAACGGCGCTGGGCAAAATTTCCTCCAGGATTTCCTTTGTGGACCTTCCGCGAATGATTTGCTTCGCGCCGAGGTACTCTCCTTTGGGCGTTGTGACGATCGAAAGCTCGCCCACGGTCACGCCGGCTTTTTGGGCGAAGCTTTCGGCGGCCCTCGTGGGCTTCCCGGCACCGTCGAACGAAACAGCTTTCGGCGGCCCAGTGAGTTCCTTGATTTCATCCGGCTGCTTCACACGGATGTTGGTGCACATCGCGACGAGTCGGCGAGGCGCACCAAATGTTTCAACGCAGGCGCTCTCGATCAAATTAAACGAGGTAAGATATTTTTCAAGTATTACGTGCAATTCTTTGGAGGCACCGGGAAGCATTCCCGCAGGAATTTCCTCGCACCCGATCTCAAACAAGAAGTCGGTAGGAGCCTTGGTTTTCTGTGACTTCATCGGACGGCCCCCGCAGTCTCAGCTAGTTTCTTCTTCTGCAGCTGTTGTGCGAGAAAGTCTGCCGCCACCCGGCACGCAATTTGCCGCACACGGCCAATAAGTTGAGCGCGTTCCGTCGTGGAAATAACGCCACGGGAATCGAGCAAGTTGAACAGGTGCGAACACTTCAGGCAATGGTCGTACGCACCGAGGATTGGGAACCGGCGGTCGGTGCTCGATTCTTCCGACTCGTATCTAGCCAGTAGTTGCAATGCTTCCTTCTCGTGCAGTTCAAAAAGCTCTCGCGTGATGACGGGATCGGCATATTCAAAATTATAAGCGGAGAATTCCTGCTCCTCGAGAAGCCGAACCTCTCCGTACGTATGATCGTCGGACCACCGAACATCGTAAACGCTGTCCACTCCCTGCAGGTACGCGCAAATCCGATCGAGTCCATACGTCAGTTCAGCGGGCACCGGATCGAGGTCGATTCCCCCGCTCTGCTGGAAGTACGTGAACTGGGTGATCTCAAGACCGTCCAGAAGAATCTGCCAACCAACACCCCAGGCTCCCAAAGTCGGCGACTCCCAGTTATCTTCCTCAAACCGCACATCATGCTCAGCCAGCCTCAGGCCGATTGCGGCAAGGCTCTGCAAATACAAATCCTGGATGTCGGCAGGAGAAGGCTTTAGGATGACCTGGAGCTGATGGTGCTTGAAAAGACGATTCGGGTTTTCGCCGTAGCGACCGTCGGCGGGCCGACGAGAGGGCTGAACATACGCAACTCGGTACGGCTGAGGTCCAAGGACCCTCAGAAATGTCTCGGGATGCATGGTGCCCGCGCCGACTTCAACGTCGTAAGGCTGCTGAATCACGCAGCCTCGATCACCCCAATATTTTTGCAATTGAAGGATTAAGTTTTGAAACGTCGGCCCCTTCTGAATCTTATTCTTTAACTTGTTTTTCAACGGCGCCCATTTCTCCCATCTCAAGAAGATTTCGAGAGTTCAATTTCTTTTCGATGTGATGTTCCAAGATATCTAATCCGTAGCTTAAGATTTCATTCGACGCTGAGATCGAAGGATTTTCTTTCAGCAATCGTTCCATGGTGCCCGACAGGGCATTCCTGCCAATTGAAAGCGCTTCTTTAGATAATACTTTCGTTCCTGGGACCCTGCAATTCAAGCATGACAGCTCCGGGCTTCCAGGTTTCGTATATAACATCTCGGACTCGACGAGTTTGCCGCAGATCGAACAACGATTTAGCGGCCCTAACCACCCCCCAAGTCTCGCGGTCCAAAGGCAAAAATAAGCTAACACTGCGGACAACGGTCCATGTGATCGAATCGCGCGCGCCGTGAGCAGGACCAACCGAAACTGAGCATCCGAAGGCTCACGCTCGCTCAACGCTGCTTCCGTGATTTCGCTCACCAGAGCCAGACAAATTCCCGCCTGATAGTCAGCCTGAACGTCGAGAAACGATTCAATCAACTCACACTGATTAATGCGAACCAATTCCTTCGTCTCGCGCTCGAAATACCAGATTCGGTCATAAGACAGCAACTCGAGAGTGGAACCGAAACGGCTCTTCGTCAACCTTGCCCCGCGAGCGACGCCCCTGACTCGTCCATGCTGGCGGTCCAGAAAACTGACCAGGCGGTCGCCCTCACCCAGCGGAAAGCTTCGCAAGATAATTGCTTCAGACTCCTTAACCGGCATTTCTGTTTGTCGGCGCGCCGACCAGCCGAGAGTTACACGCAAGCGAAATCGCGCGACGAAATTTTCAGTTTGTTACTTACCACACCAGCGCATTTGAATCAATTAAGAACCGTTAAATTGCGGCGCCGCTTGTCGAGAAGTGAAGGCATTTTACCTAAACACTCGCGTAAGTCGCCCATAATTTCGCATTTGCACGGCCCGCCATAATATGTTTACCAGAAATCCGCCTCGGAATAATTATCGGACGCTTCTGTGTTTCATTTCCCTTGCATACATCATTTTTTTTCGTAAAGTGTCTCCGTGGGTCAAAACCATCCTCTTGCCGATCTAGTGGGCGTCGGACTCAACGCCACGGACACGATCATCCGTCTTCCGCATTTCCCTGCCTTTAACTCCAAGGTTGAATTCCGCGTCTCCGAAGTACTTCCCGGGGGTCAGGTTGCCAGTGCGATAGTTGCCTGCTCACACTGGGGAATAAAAACGCGCTACGTCGGAAAAATCGGCGACGATTCCTTTGGCCGCCTCCAGCAGAATGAAATGGAAGCGGCTGGGGTCGAGGCCCATTGGATCGTCGCCAATGACTGCCAAAGCCAGTCGTCTTACATTCTCGTGGATGAACGAAGCGGAGAAAGGACGGTTCTTTGGAAACGCGATCCTCGCTTGGAGCTTCTTCCGCGGGAAGTTCAGAGGGAATGGGTGGTACGTTCCAGGCTTCTCCATGTCGACGGTCACGATTGCGCCAGCGCAGCAACGGCAGCCCGTTGGGCGCGCGAAGAGCACATTCCGGTCACCGCCGATCTCGACAACCTTTACCCAGGAGTAGAAGCTTTACTTGAGAACGTTGACTACGTCATTTCCTCGCGTGAATTCCCAGGACGTCTCTGCTGCGAGAACGATCTGTTCGTTTCGCTTCCACTCATCGCCTCGCGGTTCGGATGCCGGTTGGCAGCCGCCACTCTAGGCGCGGACGGCGTACTCGCCTGGGACGGTGCTGCCTTTCACTACTCCCCTGCTTTCGATCTGCGGCCGGTTGACACTACGGGCGCGGGCGATATCTTCCATGCGGCGTTCGCGTTCGCCCTGCTGAATGGCCGGAACCTCACGGGGCAGCTCGAATTCAGTTGTGCGGCGGCAGGGTTGGCATGCTTGGGAGTTGGGGCGCGGGGCGGAATCGCGCCGCTTCCTAAAATCGAAGAATTGATCCGGCACGGCGCTCGAAGACCCGCCGCATTCTCGCCGGAACAACTGGAAGCATACGGCATGACCGCGAGGCCGGTAAAATGATACCCCTGCGTGTCGACATCCTGCGCACTCGAGCAGCTCTCGTCAACATATTGCTTATCATGGCGAATGTTCTCGCGTTCTTGTTTGAATTGTCGTTGCCACCCAAGGTAGGCCAGGCTTTTGTATATACATTCGGACTGATCCCGTCGCACGAGCAACTTCTTTTCACCAAGCATGGAATAACATTCGCGCAAGCGATTCTTCCCATGTTCACGAGCATGTTCCTACACGGAGGGTGGATGCACCTGCTGGGGAACATGCTGTTTCTCTGGGTCTTTGGAGGCAGTGTGGAAGAGGCCCTTGGCCATTTTCAGTACTTCATATTCTACTTCGTTTGTGGGGTGGGGTCGGCAGTGGTCCACACGATGGTCAATTGGGGGTCGAAAGTGCCGACGATCGGTGCCAGCGGCGCAATCTCCGGAATTATGGGGGCCTTCATTGTGTTGTTTCCCCGCTCGCGCGTCACCACGCTCATTCCCGCGCTCTTCCTGTTTTTTACCATCCGGATTCCAGCCGTGCTTATGCTGGGCTATTGGTTCGTTATTCAGTTCTTCAGCGGCGTGGCATCCCTGGGAGTTGGCGACCAAGGAGGAGTCGCCTGGTGGGCGCATGTCGGAGGGTTTCTGTTAGGCGCTTTGCTTGTTGTGGGTGAGCGACCGAAGGTCCGACGGGCCGCTTATGGGTAGATCGTTCTTCGCCCGGGACACGGGCTCGTGGCACAACAAATCGGTCGAGCGACGTTCACAACACCTGTCGCCGATGGCTCGACCGCAGGATAGGGCGCACTGTGCCCATACAACTGGGACGCACTGCTTAACGCGCTGCGTCTGCAAGAAGGTATTACTTTAGGATTTCTTTCCGTGCGGATATTTGCTCGATTCGATCTAAGCGAGGTATGTACCCGATTCCTGGGGCTTCAGGGACTCGGATCGTTCCCTGGGGAGTCACCTCAACCTCTGGTTCAATGACGTCTTCGACCCAATAGCGGCGGCTCGCGGTTACATCCCCTGGCAGTGAGAAGTCGTCTAGGGTCGAAAGAGCAATGTTATGGGCACGCCCAATACCCGATTCGAGCATTCCTCCGCACCAAACCGGAATTTGCTTTGAGCGGCACAGATCGTGGATTTGCCGCGCCGGAGTGTAGCCACCAACGCGCCCCAGTTTGATATTGACGATGCGGCAGGCGGCCAACTCGATTGCGGCGCGTGCGTGTTCCAAAGTATGGATACATTCGTCCAGACAAATGGGCGTATCGAGCTTGCGTTGCAGCTCAGCATGGCTGTATAGGTCGTCCCAGCCGAGCGGCTGCTCGATCATCATTAAGTAGTAGGCTTCCAGACGCTTCAGATGCGGCCAGTCTTCCAGCCGGTAGGCGGAGTTCGCATCGACCATCAGGCGAATCCGCGGGAATCGCTGGCGCAATCGTTCCACTGGCTCAATATCATGTCCGGGCTTAATCTTGATTTTGATTCGCTGATACCCAGCGGCTAACTCACGTTCCACCGTGGCAATTAATTCCTCACTCGTCGCTTTAATTCCAATGGAGACGCCGCAGGAGATTTCGTCGCGAACGCCGCCTAGAAGTTTCCATAAAGGCATGCCCATCCTTTTTGCTTCGGCATCCCATACGGCCGCTTCAATTGCACCCTTGGCCATATTGTGGCCTCGAATCGGCGCGAGCAGGTCCCAGACCTCGGAAGCAGTCGATATTTCGCGGCCCTTTAGGATTGGCCAGATGAAATCGCGCAAGATGTGCCAAGCTGTCTCCACGGTTTCAGGCGCATAATAGGGGCCCTCGCCAGCCACGCACTCGCCCCAACCGGAAATCCCGTCCACATCCGCTTGGACAAGGAGCATCCGACGATTCGTCAAACGCCCAAAACTGGTTTCAAACGGAGTCACCAGCGGCATCCTGATTTCGCGGAGAGTAACGGATTGAATCTTCACGACGCCTTCCAGGGCTCAAGAATGTAATCGACACCGGTCCTGGAGGGAGCGACCGCCGTCGCGGCATACCCCCTGTCGAAGCATTTGAGAAAGTCGCCCCGCAATTTAGATTGAATCCTGGCGGCTGCGCGAGGGTCGGCATTTTTCAGGTCTTCCAACACGGATGGAATCGTGATACGCATCGCCTTGGTTGAAAACGATGGGGTCGCACGCTTCCCTGCCAGAATGCGCCGCACTCGCGGTGAACGCAGCTGCCACTGCGCCAGCAAGCGATCCGTGGGAAGTCCGGCGTGCAGAGGGCTCGTGGTGAGGCCATAGACATTCGGCAAGTACCGCCGCGAAATTGCTCCGAGCCGCATAAAGTTAAAGTATGCGTTTTTCGTAATGAGCGGATCGAAGGTCCATTCGATCCGGCCGATTCCGCTGTCGAGGGCACACTGCCTCTGGAAGAGCTTCAGGCGTCGGCCGATGCCGCGATCCCGATATTCTTGCAGGACGGCCGTCA
>JBEKCU010000175.1:0-9605 GCA_050014735.1 Candidatus Acidiferrales bacterium
CTATGCGGTCTCTTTTTGTGTGACAGCGCTGATCCCGGAAGACCTGCACACGAGTCTCTATGCCGGCTGGATTGGCTATGTTGTATCAAGGCTCACGGTGGTCTCGGGATGTCTCGGCCTCGCGGTGTTGAATAGTGGCAGGACCAGAAATTGGTTTGCCGCGGGTTTCGCGGCCTGCGCGGTTTTCTTCTTTCTCTTTCTCTTTCAAGATACGCTTACTCTGAATCGCTTAGAGGACGATGCGGATCGGGTTGTGGCCACCCTTCCTTCTGGTTCCCGCGTTGTGCCCGTTTTGAACGCTCCCGACGATTGGCGAGCGGAGTTCATCTACCATTCGGTCGAGCGCGCCTGCATCGGCCGCTGCTTCAGCTATGCCAATTACGAACCAGCTTCGCAGGAATTTCGCGTTCGCGTCCAACCTGGCAGCCCCATCGTCACCTCATCGTCTGACGAGGCGGAGGCCATGGCCAGAGGCGATTACCTGGTGAAGACCTCCGACCCGCCTCTCACCGCCATCTACCAGTGTGACGATTCTGACTTCACCAAATTGTGCGCCATAACTCTCCAGCCGGGGGAGACGGAGGAGAAAACCATCGACTCCGCAGACAACCAGACGTCGAGTGCTCCCGCACATCGCATACAGGATTTCCGTGCCCCAGTTCTTCTCCTCCTCGTCGATCCATCAGCGGTGAAGGGAACTAGGTCTTTTAGGGGATGTAATGCCCTCAATGATCGAGTTTCTGATCTTCGGTATCGGTGCTCGACTTCCGTCGATAGATGTCGTAGTTGTCAAGTTTTTCCACTTGCTTGAAACCCTGACGCAACAGCTCCAGCAATCGCTCCTTGTCTTCCACCGGCTCATTGCCGAGCTGAAGGTCCCGCTTGACGATCAGCCAGCGGATCTGCTGGGCTCGGGCGAGATTCACAATCTCTTGGGAGTTGTATGGGTTGACGGTATGGTCGAACATCAGGACGGGGAAACGTGGATGTCTGCCGGTTGTGTAATAGAAAAGGTCTTCGCCGGGAATCATCAAGAGACTATCGTCCCGCGGGATTTCGCGCTCGGCGTACCGAATCAATTCCTCGAACTGTGGAATCCACGGACCGCGGACAGACAGCCCCGCGAGTGCCGGCAGCGTCGATCGAACGATCTCACCCTCGGCGACGTTCGCGTAGTCGAGCCGCTCATGACTCCACACGTAGAATGCCCCCGAAAGTGTCATCGACACCGCCAACACCGAGGTGAGCGGCACTATTTTCCAAGCGGACCGCTTCCTCAGCCAATTGTCGAGAGCTACGATCGTGTCAGCGAGAAGTATGATGAGCAAAGGCCAGATGGCATAGCTCGAACCCCAGACCTGCTGTGACAGAAAAGCTCCATGCACGGTGCTGATTAAGATGAAAGGCAATACCAACACGATATTCGCGGGCCGCCGCACGCTTGCTAGGGCGAATGCCAAGGACACAATCAACAGGAAGGGCCAGAGCGCGAGCAATTGATCGGCTCGGTCTGACGAGTCCTTATCGATGAGCAAATAAATCGACGTCCAGGCGAACGGTACTGACATCAGCGCGGTGGATAGGAACGCCAGCGCCCGATTATTCTGCCTGTTAAACCGCCACAACAATGCTCCGGAGAAGAACGTCGCGATCCACAGCGGCAGCAAATGGTCCTGGTAGATGCCAAGCATATTCCGGAACGGTGGCAACCGTCGGGAGACAGCGAATTGGAATGTCCAGTAAGCATAGTTCGCAAGACCGACGGTACGGTGAATGAGCATCGTCGCTGATGTAAGCCCGGCGGCGGCTCCTGCCATTATCCAGACATATCCTCGGACGGGCCGCCCGCGCCAGGTTCCGAGTCCAATAAGCACTAGGAGCCCTAGTGCCACGCTCGCGAGAAACGCGAGACCCGTATTCTGTTTAACGAAGAATGGAATCACCAGCAACGCCCCAACGAGAAATGCAGGAAGTGGAGGACAAGCTTTGCATTCCATTTTCTGAAGGAGAAATACGCACAGTAGGATCACGAAGGTGCAGTCGGGATCGTAAAATGGGTGCGGAAAGATGCAATAAATCCCCAGGACAATGAGTGGCACGCTCAGCAGAAACGCGACCGGCCGGGCCGAAGTCATCTTCCCGCGGAAGATGTTGAAAACGATCCGCCATGTGAGCACCGTGGCCAGTCCACCCACGATCGCGCAGTAGACCACATGGTGAAAGAACACTCGCCCGGCGATCTTTATGAGTGCTGCTTGAGTGAGAAACGTCAACGGAGCGTACGGGAGGACGAAATCGCGATAGGGAGTATCTCCGAGCGATATCCTGTACGAGTTCTCCAGGATGTAACTGAGATCCCAAAGAACCGCGAGCCTCGAGTTCTGCCACACCACCTCGCCGGCAGTTGCCAGGAAGAGAAAAAGGGCCGCCACCCAGTCCCACGGGAGCCAAGCCTTCGCGCCCCGCGCTCCATTGACTGGATGACCCAACTCCTGCGTTCTCGGATCCGCAAGTTTCACTGAGCGAATCTAGCGGAAATATCGCGTTTACGATAGGTCGCGTTACGGTTCATTCGCGGCAGTCTTTCAATTTACTCAGTGTCGCAGTCTCTCCCCAAGCCGTGCGGCCAGAGCCCTGCTACGGCCGTAGGCAACTCCCCAGATCGGGAGACCGTACAAATTCTGACTTCGCAGTTCGCGGCCGCTACGGTACACTCTGCAAGCTCTCGGTTTAAAGTCGGACGATCAAAAAGGCCTTGCGGTCGACAACATGGTCCAGCTGACGGACGTTTCAAAGGACTACGGAAGCGGAACAACCGTCCGCGCCCTGAACCATATCAACCTTACGATTGCGCGGGGTGAGCGGGTGGCGGTTATGGGACCGTCGGGCTCGGGAAAATCTTCGCTCTTGAATCTCGCTTGCGGTCTGGATGTGCCCACGTCAGGTTCGGTGAAGGTGGAAGGTGTGGAGCTTTCCGCACTTACTGACGACGCCCGTACCCGGCTGCGGCGCGAAAAAATTGGAATGATTTTCCAGACGTTCAACCTACTGCCCACTCTAACGGCCAGCGAAAACGTCGCTTTGCCGCTTCGCCTCCAGGGACTGCACAAACACGAGGCCGAACGCCGTGCAATCGCCATGCTGGAACGTGTGGGACTCAAGAACCGAGCCGTTCATCGTCCCGACCAGCTCTCCGGCGGTGAGCGCCAGCGCGTAGCCATCGCGAGGGCTGTGATCTTCGAGCCGCCCCTTCTGCTGGGCGATGAGCCAACAGGAAATCTCGATTCCGCCACGGGGGAAGAGATACTCTGCCTGCTGGACGATCTGCATCGCGAATACAACAGCACGCTCTTGCTAGTGACGCATAACCCTGAGGCTGCGGGCCATTGCGGCCGGATCGTATCCTTGCACGACGGTCGGATCGTCCGAGATGAACGAGTCGATTGCAGCCCGGCGGGGACACGGTAATGTATACTGCGCTGTGGCACGTAACATCCCGCCAATGGAAGGGGCACCGCCTTCGAGTTGTGCTGACCACGCTGGGCATCGCCCTCGGCGTCGCGGTATTTTTCGCGGTCCGCACGGCAAACGCCACATTGCTCGATTCCCTCAAAGTCACGGTGGAACGCCTAGCCGGAAAGTCCACCCTGGAAATCACCGCTGGAGAGACAGGCTTTCCTGAAGCAATACTCGATGCCGTGCGGTCCACGCCCGGAGTTCAGATTGCCGAGCCCGTGATTGAGGTTATCGCAAACACTGCGTTCAAGGATGAGGGGAATCTGCTCATCATGGGAGTGGATACAACTGGCGACCAGCAATTGCGGGAATATCAATTCGACCGATCGCAAACGCAGATCTCGGACCCGCTGGTTTATCTTGCGCAACCGAATTCAATTCTGCTTTCCCGGTCTTTCGCCGATCGCCATGGTTTGCGAATCGGCGACACGTTGCCGCTGTTCACATCGCATGGGCGAAAAGATTTCACCGTGCAGGGGCTTTTCAAGCCAGTAGGCATGGGGGAGGTCTTCGGCGGGAATATAGCGGTCATGGATGTGTATTCCGCGCAAGTCGTATTCGGCCGAGGGAGGAATTTTGACCGCATCGATCTCATGAATTCGCCGGACACCGCGGTGGAAACCGTTCAGCAGCGTTTGCGCGAGCGGATCCCGGACGGACTCGAAGTGGTCCGCCCGGAGGCGAGGGGGCAATCGCTGGAAAACGCCGTGACTGCAATGCGGGTTGGAATGTTGGTCACCAGTTTCATCTCTCTGCTGGTGGGCATCTATATCATCTTCAACTCGTTCACGATTGCGATAAACCAGCGATGGAAGGAAATCGGCATTCTTCGCGCGGTTGGAGTGGAACGCCGGAATATCTGCGGGATGTTTCTGTGCGAAGCGCTCGTGATGGGAGCGATCGGTTCGCTGGTTGGAATTGCGGGAGGCTACTATCTGGCCGCCTTAGCCAGCAAAGTGATGGGTTCCATTGCCGCATCGATCTTTGGAGTGGTTTCCACGCCGCAGCCGTCGCAGTTGCATCTCAATTTGGTTCTTCTTTCCTTTGCGCTGGGCGTTGCGTGTTCGTTGGGCGGCGCGTGGTTCCCGGCTCGTTCGGCGTCGTACCTGGATCCCATATCGGCGCTGCACAACGTTGAGGCGCGCCAGCAGGAATCGGTGCTGGGATGGGCGCGCGTCACGCTGGGTGGCGCGCTCCTCTTGCTCTGCTCGCTGCTGATCCAGTTATCGCCGGCTCGTGCGGGGATGACGTTTCAATTCGCTTATGCCGCGCTCATGTTGCTGGGCCTGACCATCGTGCTGCCTAAACTGGTGCAATGGGCCGCGCGCGCTCTGCGACCGTTCATGGATTTTGCCGGCGGTTCCGAAGGAGCCCTGGCGGTGGACGCCATGATTCAGTCGCCCCGGAGAATCTCCGCGACAGTGGGCGCGTTGATGATCGGTCTAATGTTTGTGTTTTCCACGGGCGCCTATATCCAGAGCTACAGACACATGATTGACCGCTGGACCAGCCGGCTGCTCAACGCCGACCTTTTCGTGGCCACGTCCGCGTTGTTACGCTCGACCACCTATCATTTCAGCGAAGAGCTGGGGCAGCGCATCGCTGCTCTGCCGGGAGTGAAGCGCGTGGATAACGTACGTTTCACGCTCATCCCATTTCAAGGCGACTCCGCTGCCGTGGCCGCCGTCGAAATGGGCGGTTTTCTGGAGCGTGCCGGAGGCGCGATCGAAGACGGCAACGAAAAACGCGCACGCGAACTGCTGCCGCAGGGCGATGGCGTGCTGGTCTCGAAAAACTTTTCCACGCGCTGGAAAATCGGCGCCGGTGACAGGCTCCATCTCAACACACCATCGGGAGCACTGGACCTGCCCGTTCTTGGACTCATGGAGGACTACCGGTCCGATAAGGGAACCATTTTCATAGATCGCGCACTCTACAAGAAATATTGGAACGACGACGCTGTCGATTTCGTCGAGGTTAGTCTTAAGCCGGGCGAGAACGCAACTGCCGTAAAGCGCGAGATTGAGAAACTCACGTCGGGTTCGGAGCACGCCTTGGTCTACACGAACGCGGAATTCAGGAATTGGATATCGGGCCTGGTGGATCAATTCTTTGTCCTGGACGATATGCAGCTCGTTGTGGCCGTACTCGTCGCCTTGGTGGGGATCGTGAACACGCTGATCATTTCCGTCTCGGAAAGGAGCCGCGAAATCGGGATCCTGCGGGCGATCGGAGGATTGCGCTCTCAGGTCCGGAAATTGGTGCTGCTGGAAGCGGTGGCCATCTCGATCGTAGGCGTGTTCGTGGGCGCCATTGCCGCGCTAATCAACATCCAATTCATGTCGCACACGGTTTCCATGGTCTTGGTGGGCTACACCGTTCCATTTTATTTTCCTTGGATACTGGTTTCTTGTACATTGCCCGCTGTCGTGGTTGTGTCGCTGGTTGCGGCGTGGCTGCCGGCGCGGCGCGCCATGCAGGTGCAGGTGATTGAGGCGATCGGATATGAATAGCGCTCGTACCCATATTGAGAAGATTCTGACGCGAACGCTTGCGCTTTCGACCTGTGCCGTACTTTGCCTTTCACCTGGATTTTCCGCTTCCAGCGCGCTCCCTGATGCCCGCAAGATTATGGAGGATGTATACCGGCAGGATACCAGCCATGACGTGACGATGCGGGCGAACCTGGACGTGTTTGACAGGGAAGGCCACGGCAAGAAGAAGCGATTCACGTACCGGCGAATCGGCTCACTGGGCGATAGCAAGACGCTGGTTGTATTTTCCGACCCCGAAGAGATCCGCGGCGTCGCGCTCCTATCGATCAACCGCCGGGGCGTGAGCGACCGTCAATTTCTTTATACTCCGGCCACTCAACGGGTCCGCAGCGTACCCGCCCAGGATCGCTCCGCGCGGTTCATTGGCAGCGACTTTACCTACGAAGACATCGCCGAACACGTGCTGGACGATTTCACCTATCGACTGCTTGGCGACGACGAAACGATCGACGGGCACAAAACCTACAAGATAGAAGCCGCGCCGGTCGATCCGGGGCGTTCGCAATATAAATTTATCTATTACTGGGTGGCGCAGGATGTCCCCGTTATTCTATTTGGCGAAATGTACGATTCGAATGGCCAGAAGGTGCGTGTACTCCACGCCAGTCAGCTCAAGCGAGAATCTGGGATCTGGGGAGCGCGGCACACCGAGATGAGTTCCGTGCGGGAAGGAACCAGAACTGTTTTGACCATCGATGCTGCGAAATTCAATACGCACTTGGACGAAAAGCAGTTTACGCCAGAAGGTCTCGAAGAGGCCCATCCCTCGGAGAATTGAATCGATCCATTTCTTCCGTCTGTTCTAGAATTGCTTCGTTAGTTATAGAGATCCGGCCTATTTTTTGACCGAGGCGCACGCCGGGGTATAGCCCAGATCGCATCCCTTTTGAAGGAGTTGGTCGCCCCGACTCTCATCTTTCGTCACTCCCTGGCCGTTCTTGTACATGACGCCCAAATTACTGCAACCGAGTTCATCGCCCGCGTCGCAGCTCTTTTGATAGAGCTGTGCGGCGCGGCTCTCATCTTTTGTAACTCCTTGGCCGTTGACGTACATGCGGCCTGCAGAACTGCAATCGAGTGCGTCGCCCGCGTCGCATCCCTTTTGAAAGAGCTGTGCGGCGCGGCTCTCATCTTTTGTAACTCCTTGGCCGTTCAAGTACTTGGCGCCCAAAATGCTGCAACCGAGAGCGTCACCCCCATCGCAGCTTTTTTGGTAGAGTTGTGCGGCGTGACTTTCATCCTTTGCTGTTCCATCGCCGTTCGCGTATTTTAGCCCCAGCTTCCTGCAATCGGCAGCGTCGCCGCGGGCGCAAGACGCTTCAATGGAATTCAAATCCTCCGAGAGCTTTCCATTTGCGTCGCGCGAAGTACTCGCATTAGATACCTGCTGTCCCGTGGACTTATCGGGAGGACGCGCTGGTGTCGATGACACGATTTGCGGCGGTTTCGAGGGACCGGGTGCTTGAGGAGGCTGTTCAGCCGTTCGATCGACGCCAATGACAGCGGCGACGCGTTGAGCGAGAAGAAGGGTGGCACCTTCATAATTACTCTGTTGCAATAATTGCGCTCCTTCGCCGTCGAAGCGCCCGATTTTGTCCTCGGACAAAATCGGCTCAAGGCCGTCGCCGACCTCGATCCGAGACTTACCCTCATTCGGCGCGAGAAGAATCAATACTCCGCGTGGCTGCTTCCGCCCCTCACCCCAACGCGTCGCCAGATCGTTCGAGAACTGCTCGACCGGCTCACCTTCCAGCGAAGAAACGGTGACGACGGCAAGTTTCGCTTTGGCTTTTTGATCGATTTCAGTGCACATCGAAGTCAGCTCTTCCTTTGCCTGTGCGCTCAGAACGGCCGCGAAATCGTTTACACACTCTTGCAACTTGAGGTTCTTAATTTGTTTGGCATTGGATGTCTCTCCAGCAGTCAGGGCGAAGGGATTCGGCGCTTCGCTTCGAGATCTGTAAATCACACCGAAGATCATCACCGCACCAGCAAGGGCAGTAGCGATCAGAATCGTAGGCCTCTTCGGGCCTCGTCGAGACGGAGTAGTTCCGACCGATAGGGTTGGGGCGATCGGAGTGTCCGGCCGCTCAAGTGCCTTTGGTTGGTATACGTCGCTCTTTCCAGGATTGCCGCTTGGCAAGGGCCAAGCCGCTGAAGATGCTGGTGGGGACTTCTTCGTGGCCATTTCACGGAGGAGTGGGTCGAAATCAGAATATATTTGCGTCTCGTCCCCCTGATCCCGGATCATGCCGGTATCTGCTGGAGTCCGTGCCGCGTTAAGGGTTTCCTTCTGCTCTCGTTTCTTTTTCTCTCTCTGCTCAAATTCGACTTCCGCATAATGGAGCCGTAGGCTCAATTCCGCACTCGGACCAAGCGTCACAAGAGCCTGGCGCGCCAGAGCAATCGCATCGGCTAGCTGCCCACTCTCAATCTTGCTGTTCACCTCCCGGATGCGCCGTTCGAGTAAATACTTCTTTTCTTTTTCCTCCTTCTGAGTTTTCGCGCGATTCAGCAGGATCGTTAAATCCAGGTTTCTGGGGAACTCTCCGAGCGCGGTTTCAGCGGATTGAATCGCTTCCGCAAGACGTCCTGCATTGACTTGATCGTCGATCTTTTCAACCCACTGTTCGAGGCGCCGATTCTGATTATGCTGGGTGTGTTCGCTCCGGGCTTTGCCTGAGGCCTTGGCGTTTTGCGGTAACGCCGAAACTTCCTCTTGCTGCATGCGCTTCCAGATGGGTTCCAGCTCCATCAGCACTTCTCCCATGGACTGGAACCGCTGCTTGACATCCTTCTTCAGCATTCGCTCGATTACCGCCGCCACTTCCGGAGGTGTGCCCGGCGCCGCCGAAGTGATACTTGGCGGTTCCCGCATTAGGATGTTGGCCATCAGCGTTCCTGCATTGTCGCCGAGGAACGGCCGCCGGCCGGCTAGAATTTCGTGAAACATGATGCCCACAGCCCAGATATCGGACCGCGCGTCGGCGGGGACATCCTGAAATTGCTGCGGCGACATGTACCCGAGAGTTCCGAGCATCATTCCGGTTCGCGTTCTCCCGGTATTCACGAGTCGTGCAATACCGAAATCAACTACCTTCACCGTTCCATCGGTTGTCACCATCACATTCCCGGGCTTGATGTCGCGGTGAATTACCCCTTTGTTGTGCGCGTATTCCAGCGCGCGGCAAACGTATACGGTAAAACCGATTTTTTGCGAAAGCGAAAGCGTGGCCCGGCGCTCGAGCAGTTTTTCCAAGCTTTCGCCCTCCAAAAACTGCATGGCGATAAATGGGGTGTCGTCGTCTTTTCCTAATTCATAGATGATGACAATATTCGGGTGTGCAAGAGTTCCGGCAGAGCGCGCCTCTTGATAAAACCTCTCAAGCAAGCCAGGATCGTCAGCTAGACCCATGGTGATGGTCTTTAAGGCAACAAACCGGCCGATCAGCGGGTCTCGGGCCTTGTACACCACACCCATGGCCCCCTGGCCGATCTTCTCCAAAATCTCGAAATTGCCTAGCGTCTTCATTA
>JBEKCU010000176.1:0-9584 GCA_050014735.1 Candidatus Acidiferrales bacterium
TTTGGCTCTCTTGACTCCTGCTCTCACGATGTTTGCAGGAGTGATTATCATGCTGTATCGCAGGTCCGTATCCGCCGCCGCGTAATTCCGTAGCGATTCTAATTTCACTCGATATCCCTGTCTAATCGTGGAGAGACTCCCGTAGCGCTTGTGCAACGTGCTTGATCTGCTCGTGTGTAAGCTCCGGATAAAGCGGAATCGATAGCACTTCGCGCGCGGCACGTTCGCTGACGCGCAAATCGCCGGGTTTGCCCCCCAGCGACGCATACAGAGGCTGTAGATGTAACGGGACCGGATAATAGACCATGCTGGCGACGTGGCGCTCTGCCAGCCGCTTTTGAATGATGTCGCTGCGTGTTTCGTCGCCTCTGTTCATCGCCGCGCTGCTACTCCCTGGGCGTCCGGCGACCCGCAGCGTATAGAGATAGTAGACGTGTTCCCGCCCGGCGGGCACACGCGGCAGAGTAATGCCGGGCAAATCCTTCAGCAGAGAATCGTAGAGCGCCGCATGCTCTTGTCGTCTCGCGGTCCACTCAGCCAGATGCCCAAGCTTCACTCGTAGGATTGCGGCTTGCAGCTCATCCAAGCGGCTATTCCATCCGCGTTCGGTGCTCAGGTAGCGGCCCGTTTGACCGTGGTTCCGGAGGCCCCGTAATCGCGTCGCCAGTTTTTCGTCATTTGTGACGATCATCCCCGCATCGCCGCAAGCGCCCAAATTCTTGCTGGGATAAAAACTCAGGCATCCGAGACGGCCCAACGAACCGGTCTTTCTCCCGTGGTAGCTCGCGCCGATCGACTGCGCGTTATCCTCGACTACCGGAATGCCGTGCCTCGCGCCTACGGCAAGAATCGGATCCATGTCCGCAGCGAGGCCGAATAAGTGGACCACGACGATCGCTCGGGTGCGCGTAGTGATTCGCGCTTCGATCGTATCCGGGTCAAGATTGAATGTGGTGGGCTCGATATCCGCAAATACGGGACGCGCTCCGAGCGCGCTAACGGCGCTGCCCGTCGCGATAAATGTGAACCCAGGCACGATGACTTCATCGCCGGCACTCACGCCGCAAGCATGAAGTCCCAATTCGATTGCCTCCGTTCCTGAAGCGACACCGACGCCGTGGCGAACCCCGCAGGTCTCAGCGATTTCCTGCTCGAGCGCCTCTCCTTGCGGCCCCAGGACGAACTGCTGCGATATAAGCACTTCCTCCGCGGCGGCGCGAATTTCAGGCGCAATAGTTTGAAATTGCGCTTGCAAATCGAGCATCGGGATCGCTTTCGTGGACAGCTTTGGGGTCGTCATCGCGGGGTCGCGCACCTCAAGCGGAGGGTTGGAGGTTTCACGGCGTGGATATGGTACCACGCAGCCCAAGAGCTTGCGTTACTTCGCAGCAGGGCGATGAGGTAATGCGCAAGTGTCGCTATCGCAATGCGCAGGCGCGCCCGGAAGACTGTAGCGATGCCGCGCTATAAACGCGTAACCGAAAGGCCCGAGCCACCGAAATGGCGGGAGTCCCCCGATCTGGCCAAGCCATGCAAGCTTCGGCAGTACTCGAAGCAGGCACAGCCACGCCTCAAAGCCATTTAGCCAAGCGCCGTCCGGAGTTCGAACATGCATTTCGCTGGCGAGTTCATCGCGTGAATAGGGCGCTTGCGCAGCCACTGCCGGATCGTTGTAGTCCAGAAATCGCAAACGCGAAGCGGAATCGTAGGGCTCAACCTTCGATTGGGTCCATCGGCAAAAGGAGCAGGTTCCATCCATGAAAATATCGTAGGTCGAAGGTTGAGGCATGATCGGACCATCCCAGCGAGGACACCTCTATTATGCCACCGATTGGCTCAGCAATCGGCATCCCAGCGCTCAATCGCGAGGATGCCAATACACAAAACTCGTCTTACTTGAATCTACCGAAGCCGCCCTGGAGGATCGGCTGGGCGGGGAATATGCGGGGTCGAGGATGGGGAACCTGAATTGGCTGAAACCTTGGAAGGCGCCGGTTGCGGCAGTCCCAGACCGACGTTCATTTCCAAATGTTCCTTGGCGCAGCGTGGGCAAAATGCCTTGCCTGTGTCTTCGTCGCGCAGGCTGGCCAGCTCATAACAGCCGTGAATACAATCGCAATACCCGGTTATCGAAGCCGTCTTAATCGCTACCAACGCCATGGTTTTGTCCTTAGCTTGATTTTGAGCATAGTACAAGCGCCCCACGATTTTCGCAAGGCCTCGGTTCGATCGGTTCTTCCGGCGAGGCAGTAATCCGGGAATGATTTCTCAAGTTCGACGATTTCTGTTCGCTGATTCCGGGAAGTCGCTGTGCATTCGGAAGTTGCCGCGTAAGAGGTCGGCCTGGAAGTCGGTCAACGTCGTCGCTTAAGCCGGGCCCTCTGGGCCCCGAAGAGTCAGTGGCTGAAGTCCCGGACCCGACGAAGGAGACCGTCCCGACAGACGCCGAATTTATAGCGACGCCACGAAATCCATCTAAGTTATTTCGCGTTAGTGGTATAGAGAGTTTTTGGGCGCACCCTCGACTGTCCGTCTGTACGGCGAAACCCTCCCGTCCCGATTCTGTCCCTCTGACCAGCGTTCTTCTTCGTGTTCCTGCCGTTAGGCTCGTAAGTAGAAGGACAGCCCCGGCGGCGGGCTTGTTCGTGTTGTGCCTCGATCGCTTAACTGATCCGGCTGGTTCATCGAATTGAATGGCGCACGGCTTTGTTCAAGCGATGTTGGCCAGACGTGGCAGCGCAGGATCAGTCCGGGCACGGAAAAAGCCGCTTCCGACGATTCGACCGCCGATTCACTAGTTGCGATGCAGTCGCTGCTCGCGAACGTCTCGGAAAGCGCGGTGCGGGCGATTCGCGCGTTCTAGATTGGATTTGAAGAGATTGCCGGCGCACCTTCGCTGCCGCGATGCAGTGCGCTCGCAATATGCCGGCGCTCATCCCCCCGGTTGCGCCGTCATCCAACCGCGGCAGAGCGTTTCAGTCCCAGCCACCACACCCTGGGACTCGAAACGCTCGCCGCGATTTTCCTTGCTTGTGATCCTCGCAGCATTGTCAGTAAGCCGGCTAACCGCTGCCAAATACGAATCACGAATCACAAATCGCGAATCACAATTTCTTCAGCTTCCGATATAATGAGATCTAATTCCGGTCCGGGCAATCAATGCCGGGAAGTCAACGCGCGGCTCGAGGTGACATCGCATGCCCGTTCAGGCACGCCCCAACGCGGCGAAATTAGACTCGAGCCGGTATCAAGGCCTGACTCGCGACGATCTTCTCCAAATCTACCGTATCATGTATCTTTCGCGGCGGATCGACGACCGCGAAGTTCAACTCAAACGCCAGAACAAAACATTCTTCCAGATCAGCGGAGCGGGGCACGAAGGCGTGCAGGCTGCCGCAGGGCTGATTCTGCGGCCCGGTCACGATTGGGTGTATCCCTATTATCGCGACCGCGCGCTTTGTCTTGCCTTAGGCGTCACGCCTCTCGATATGTTTCTTCAGGCCGTGGGCGCGGGCGACGATCCGAATTCCGGCGGGCGCCAGATGCCTTCGCACTGGGGTATTCCCCGACTGAACATCCTTCCGCGATCTTCCGCGACCGGAATGCAGTATCCGCAGGCCGTCGGCATGGCGGATGCGTCGCTCTATTTCGAGCGGTTTCCTCACGCCTTAGTACAGGCGCAAAATGCGCCCCACGGGAA
The DNA here is from genome assembly GCA_050014735.1 of Candidatus Acidiferrales bacterium. Lineage (GTDB taxonomy): Bacteria > Acidobacteriota > Terriglobia > Acidiferrales > UBA7541 > Palsa-360. The sequence continues at coordinate 3,701 of JBEKCU010000176.1, forward strand.
AGACGTGCGCCACACTCCAGACGAGATTGTCTACGTTTCCGGCGGGGACGGTTCAACCAGCGAAGGCGAATTTTTCGAAGCGTTGAACGCAGCGTGCCTGCGAAAGCTTCCCGTGCTGTTCATGATTGAGGATAACGGCTGGGCCATTTCGGTGCCTGTTGAATTTCAAACCGCGGGCGGGAGTATTTCCAAGCTGGTTGCCAATTTTCCGGGTCTCCTCGTGGAAGAATGCGACGGGACGGACCCGCTCGCCAGCTATGCCGTGTTTCATAACGCCGCCGAATATTGCCGGTCACGTAAGGGCCCGTCGCTGGTTCACGCGCATGTCACGCGTCCGTATTCTCATTCGCTGTCCGACGACGAGAAACTCTATAAGACTCCGCAGGTGCGAGAGCGCGAAGCGCATCAGGACCCTATCCCGAAGTTCGGATTATTTTTGGTGCGAGAAGGCGTCATCGAAGAGAAAGAATTGGAAGCCCTTGAAGCCGAGATCGACGGCGAAGTTCGCGAAGCGACGGACAAGGCTCTATTGGCGGCCGCGCCCGCCAATGAATCGATTTGTGTAAATTTATACTCTCCGGACATCGACCCAACTTCCTCCCAATTCGAGACCGCACCGCTGTTTTCTGGCGAGCCATTGACCATGGTGGAAATGATTTCCACCACGCTGGCGGACGAGATGTCCCGCGACGAACGAATCCTCGTGTTTGGCGAGGACGTGGCCGACGCGAGCCGCGAAGAAGATCTGGAACAGGTGAAAGGGAAGGGCGGAGTTTTCAAAGCCACAATCGGGTTGCAAAGGCGATATGGCTACGCGCGCGTTTTCAACACGCCGATTGCTGAGGCCGGCATCGTTGGCACTGCGGTGGGCATGGCCGCGCGTGGATTAAAACCCATCCCGGAGATTCAATTCTTCGACTACATCTGGCCGGCCATGATGCAGCTTCGCAATGAGCTGTCTTTGATCCGATGGCGTTCGAACGGCGCGTTCAAAGCCCCTACCGTGATCCGCGTCGCCACCGGCGGCTACCTGACAGGCGGAGCGATCTACCACAGCCAATCCGGCGAAGTGCTGTTCACACACACGCCCGGAATTCGCGTTGTCATGCCGTCAACTGCGCTCGATCTTTGCGGCTTGCTGCGCACGGCGATCCGCTGTGACGACCCCGTGCTGTTTCTCGAACACAAACACTTGTACCGCCAGCCCTACAATCGGTCTCCGTACCCGGGCTCCGATTTCACGATTCCATTTGGACGCGCCCGCGTTGTCCGCGAAGGCACGGATGTCAGCATCATCACGTATGGTGCCGTGGTTCATCGCGCCGAAGTGGCCGCGGCGCAATTCGAACGTGAGGGAATCTCGGTCGAAATTATCGACCTTCGCTCGCTTTCTCCGTTCGATTGGGATGCCATCGCCACGACCGTTCGGAAGACAAACCGCGTAATTGTTGCCCACGAAGACATGCTCTCATGGGGATACGGAGCCGAAATTGCAGCGCGCATCGGCGAACTACTCTTCGAACATTTGGACGCTCCGGTGCGGCGCGTTGCCGCAATGGATACGTTTTGCGCGTACCAGCCTAAGCTTGAGGATGAAATCCTTCCGCAGACCAGCCATCTCGTCGCAGCTGTCCGCGATTTGCTTGCATATTGAAGTTCTCAGCGTCGCTACGTCGGATTTTTCTTTGTTCTCCTTGCCAAGCCAATCATCGGCTGGTACGTTTCTTTGGACCTCCAGTAGAACAGTCTTCAGCCTGTTTGAATTTTGTACGTGCAAAGGTCAAACCCAAACAGGCAAAAGCCTGTTCTACTGGCTCGGATTCAGGAGGATTGCGATACTAACTTGTGAAAATTGCGGGACCGAGATCCATGAGGGAGCCAGTTTCTGTCCGAAATGTGGATTTCCGGTGACCGTTGCACAAATCGGTCCCGTGTATGTTCCGGCGAGCGCCCAGCCTCCCGACTCCATTCCCGCCATCCCTCCGGCCTCCGTCGTGCACTTGCGGCCGGCTTACGCGGGCTTCTGGCTGCGTGCATTCGCTTTTATGATCGACAATCTGATCATGGGATTAGTGTTCACAATCCTCATTGCGTCCGACCCCGCTGCATTTCTGATTAATCCCGATTTGACCGCCATGCCGTTGAAGTTGGTTCCTCCGTTCACACCTCTGGGATTTCTCGTAATTTACTTGATGATGTGGCTCTATTTTACGTTGTTCGAGGCGTCCGCCTGGCAAGCCACTCCGGGCAAGAGAATCCTCAGAATTTATGTCGCTGACGTGCATGGCCAGCCCCTGACTTTCTCGCGCGCGGCAATACGCAATGTGGCCAGAATGATCTCCGGTCTGGTGCTGGTGGGATATTTCATCGCGGGCTTCACGGAGAAAAAGCAAGCGCTTCACGACATCATTGCCGGTTGCCTGGTCTTACGAAGGCCTTCCTCAAAGTAGAACAGGCTTCAGCCTGTTTGATTTTGAAGTTCGCAGAAATTGACCGGCTGTCAATAGACAAAGAAAGTCAAAAGAAAACAGGCTGAAGCCTGTTCTACTTAATCGCTACCTGAGATACTTGTTGAAGAATTCCAGCGTGCGTTCCCAAGAGAGCTTAGCGGCAGCCTCGTCATACCGCGGCGTCGTGTCGTTATGGAACGCGTGGTTCGTTCCGTCATAAGTATATGCTGTGTACGTCACGTGGTTTGCTTTCAGCGCGGCCTCGTAGGCTGGCCATCCCCCGGTTACGCGTGTGTCCAGGCCTGCGTAGTGCAGGAGCAGGGGCGCCTTGATCTTAGCAGTATCCTCAGCGGAGGGTTGTGCGCCATAGTATGAAACCTCGGCGGTAAGATCCGGCAACCGAACGGCTAGTTTGTTGACCGTAGTTCCACCAAAGCAGAATCCCACCGTGCCCACCTTACCCGTGCACTCGGGACGCGCTTTTAACCAGTAGTAAGACGCAACAAAGTCTTCAAACATTTTGTCCGGATCGACCTTCGGGAACAGAGCGAGCCCTTTTTCATCGTCGCCAGGATAGCCGCCCAGGGACGTCAATCCGTCGGGCGCAAAGGCAATTAAATTCGCCACTGCCAGACGGCGTACGACGTCTTCGATGTACGGCGTCAGGCCACGGTTTTCATGAATCACCAGTATGGCGGGCAGCTTTCCGCTTTTCGCCGGGCGCGCATAATACCCGCGCACGGTTCCATTGCCCTTGGGCGATTGAAGCGTGTCGTACTCTGTCTTGATGCGCTTATCGTCTTTGGGAACCTGCTGCGCGAACGCGTAGTTCGGCCTGAGGCTCTCCCAAATTGCCATGGCCGTCAGGCCGCCGACGGCATACTTATTCGCGCGATCCAGGAATTCACGGCGACTGATATTGCCGTGAACGTATAGATCGAATTGGTTCAGCAGCTCTTGCGGGAATTCCGATGTTTTTTTTCGTTCCATTTGAGATGCTCCCCGATGTCGGCCTCAATAATTAAGAATGCTTAATCTTAATAAAGATCTGAAGCGGAGAATACCACCTAATCGATCCGCGAAAAAGCTAAGCGTGATTTGGAAAAAAGCAGCGCCGGCGTCCCGCCGGCGGATTTGCTCCCAAAGCGCGAAAACCTCCGGTCCCTCTTGCATCGGGTCGAGCGAGACGCCGGCGCCACCAAGACCAATGCCTCCCGTTTCGTCTTCACTGAGTTTATCGATACTGACTCACCACGTATCCCTGAACGCCTCCAAGGCGATTCGTGTAGAATATCGGCCTATGCTTCAGGCCCAGTAGCCTGCCGCTCAGAGGACCTCAATGGCTTCCACGGTTCAAACCATCGGCATTGCGAACGGAGGAGGGGACTGTCCTGGCCTCAACGCCGTCATTCGCGGCGCGGTTCGCGCGGCGATTCTGGGACACGGTTGGAAGGTTATCGGCATCAACGATGGCTTCGACGGACTAATCTGGATCCAACGCACGGTCCCCTTGACGGTCGAATCGATAGCGGGAATTCTGCCGCGCGGCGGGACAATTTTGGGCACTACAAATCGCGGGAATCCCTTTCACTATTCGGTCGACGAGGGCGGAGAGAGAGTCACGCACGACTTCTCCCTGATGTGTTGCGAGAATGCGAGGAAGCTGGGACTGGATGCCGTCATCGCCATTGGCGGCGACGGTACGCTGACTATCGCGCGTGACCTCAATCGTCTGGGTATACCGATCGTGGGAGTGCCGAAGACAATCGATAACGATCTCTCGGCTACGGAAGTTACGTTCGGATTCGATACCGCCCTTCACGTGGCAACCGACGCCATCGACCGCCTTCATACGACCGCGGAATCGCATGGACGCGTCATGGTGATTGAAGTGATGGGACGCGACGCGGGGTGGATCGCGCTGCACTCGGGAATCGCCGGCGGTGCTGACGTTATCCTGATTCCGGAAATCCCGTTCACGATCGAAACGGTGTGCGATAAATTGCGCGAACGCGCCGCCACGGGAAAGAAATTTTCGCTGGTCGTCGTTGCGGAAGGCGTGAAACTGCCTTCGACGGATGGCAGCGGCAAGCCGTTTCCTCCGCCTCGTCCCGGACAAGTGGGCATCATTATTGGCGACGCGATACACGCGCGCCTCAAGCAGGACGTCCGCGTCACCGTCCTGGGTCATATTCAGCGCGGCGGATCGCCGAGTCCTTTCGATCGCATTCTCGCCACGCGGTTCGGTGTCGAAGCTGTGGAATTGATTGCGCGCGGGGAGTTCGGGCGAATGGTTTGCCTGCGCGCCGGCGAGATCGAATCCGTGACGCTCGATGAGGCGGTCGGTGAAAGTCGCGGTGTCGATCCGAATGGCAGCATGGTTCGCACGGCTCGGGCCGTCGGCATCACGTTTGGAGATCGTTGACCGGATCGTCGATCGGATGAATAATGAGGAAAATGTTCGAGGAAATGTTGAGGGAAAAAAGTTAAATGGTCTGGCGTTTCATTCGCCAGCGGGGTGTGATTCCGCTGGTGCTCATTCTTGCCGCTGTCGTCTACTGGAAGCTGCATTCTCGCGCTCCTGATGTCATCTCGGTCGGCTATGTGGCGGACCGTAACGTCGAGCTATGGAATACGCTCGCCCAGGTGAGGCAGCCCGTAACGGAATTGCACTATGGAGATCGCGTGGAAGTCATGCGCAATGAGGGAGCGTCAGCGCAGGTTCGCGATGCTTCCGGCACGGTCGGGTGGGTGCTGGATTCGCGCGAGATCATGGATTCGGAACTCTGGACGAAGAGCGGCGCACTTCTGGTCCGTGCCCATACGTTGCCGCCACAGGCCCGGGGAAAGACTAAGACCGTCAGCAACGTGCGCATCGAGCCAGGCCGCAACGCGAAGCGCATCTTTCAGTTCATGCGAGGAACTCCGGTCATTGTGCTGGAGCGCACCGTGGCGGATGCGGCTCAAACTGGCGAAGAAATTTCGCAGGAGGAAAAAAACGCCGCCGCGGGACAAAAGCCCAAACAAGAAGACTGGCTGCTTGTCCTGCGTGCTGATGATTCGTCATCGAGTGGCGCCAGTCCGGAAGTAGCCCCGCAAGATTCCGCCAAGCCCGTAAGCCGGGCCTCTGGAGGAGTTGTCAGCGCGGGGCCGCAGACTGTGCAGGCCGATTCCACGATTCCTGGATCGTCACCGGTAATGCCAGCCGGCCCGGTTGCAGGCTGGGTATTGGCCCGATTCATCGAGCTCGATTTGCCCGGTCCCGTTCTCGATTATGCGAGTTCGGCTGATTTGCGCGTCGTGGCCGCATTCGAACTGAATCGCGTGCCCGATGGCTCCGGGGGCGAAGCACCGCAATACCTTGTCGCAGGAACCCGCGGTCCCGAGGGCCAGGCCTGCGACTTCACCATGCTTCGCGTCTACACGTGGGGTGC
>JBEKCU010000177.1:0-9575 GCA_050014735.1 Candidatus Acidiferrales bacterium
TGACCCCTTCGTTCCTTTCGAGTACGCTTTCCATTGTCATTTCTCTGGGAAGTGTGGAGGTGTGAACCCTTTCGGTTGGCCGTATTTTGGATGATTGGTCCGCCGATTTTTCCATGCGCCGCACCGTACAAATTGCTGGCGGGGTCGAATCCCTGTTTGGCATTCTTGACGAAAACGTCAAACTGCTGGAATCCGCGCTGCACGTCACCACTCAATTACACGACGATCACCTTGCGATTGAAGGCGAAGCTTCCCAAGTTGACCGCGCTGTCCGCATCGTCAACGAATACAACCAATTGGTCCGCGAGGGACGCCGAATGAGTCATGGCGAAGTGAAATCCATGATTCGCGTGGCCACGCAAGATCCCAAGACGACACTGAAGCAGGTTCTGGAGCCGGGCGCGCCCGCGAGGCCACGTATCTTTGGCAAGAAAAATGTTACGCCCAAGAGTCCGAACCAGCGTTCATACATGGAGGCAGTCGAAAAGCACGACATGACCTTTGCCGTCGGTCCGGGCGGCACCGGAAAAACCTATCTCGCGGTTGCCATGGCTGTCTCCGCGCTTCTTACGAAACAAGTCGATCGCATTATTCTCGCGAGGCCGGCAGTCGAGGCGGGTGAGCGGCTCGGGTTCCTGCCGGGAACCCTTCAGCAGAAGATCGATCCGTACATGCGGCCATTGTATGACGCGCTGTACGATATGCTCGATGCCGATAAGCTGGAACGTTTCCTCGAAAAGGGAATTGTGGAGGTTGCGCCGCTCGCATTCATGCGCGGACGCACGCTGAACGATTCGTTCGTGATTCTGGACGAAGCGCAGAATACAACCAGCGAGCAGATGAAAATGTTTTTGACGCGCCTGGGGTTCAATTCCAAAGCAGTTGTTACAGGGGATGTTACGCAGATCGATTTGCCGTCTGGACGGCGCTCCGGATTGGTCGAGGCGCTGGAAGTGGTGGGCCGAATTGAAGGCATCGCATTCATCCGATTCGATGAGCGTGACGTCGTCCGGCACAATCTGGTGCAGCAAATTATCAAGGCCTATGAAGAATTTGGAGGAGATTCTCGACGGGCGGCTCCGCCTGATAACGGCAAGACTGAGCCTTCCCATTAAACGAGAGAGGGTGCCGCTTGGACCCGCCAAAAGCAATTTACACAGAACTTTGTCCTGACTCCAATGATTGTTAATCGCCAGCGCCGTGTCCCCGTGACTATCGAACCCTTGAAAGACTTCTACGAACGAGTGCGGGAGGAGCTTCGATTTCCGCCGGAGTCGGTGACTGTGCAGTTGATTAGCGACGGCGCAATGGCACGGCTGAATCGTACGTACCGGAAGAAACACGGACCCACCGATGTGCTTTCCTTCCCCGCGAACCCCGCCGATCCCCATGAAGACGAGAACTATGTGGGCGATATCGCCATTTCGCCTGAAACGGCGCGGCGCAACGCTCGCCGGTTTTCGCGGGCGCTTACTGTCGAGATGCGAATTCTGATTCTTCACGGCATGATCCACCTAGCGGGATTCGATCACGAAACCGATCATGGTGAAATGGACCGCCTCGAAAGGCGTTTGCGACGACGATTGGGAGTTGCCTGAAGATGATGACGTTTTTATATGTCTTGGGCATCTCAGCTCTCGGGGTCGGCCTCGTGATTTTTTCCTACCTCGACCGGATCTACCGTGAACTGGGCCGCGTGACCAAGGGAAAGACGCATCAGCATCTGGAATTTTTTGAGAGGGGGATCGAGCCCCATCTTGGCATCGAGCGAAATCGCGCTACTACCGGATTTCGTTTGCTTGCGAATCTCTGGCTCGTGCTGGTCACTGCGGAGACGGCGCGTGGGGTCATCGTCTTCGTGCCTGGGACATGGGATGCACTGGCCCAGGCCCTGGTGTATGTGCTCGTGGAAGTGCTTCTGCTGTCGCAATTCATTCCGGAATTTTTGTTAGCGCGGACGAATGGCCGGTGGCTGATCCGGCTGGCATTCATGATCCGGGCATTTTTGTGGATCGTTTGGCCGTTTCGCGTGCTGCTGGAAGCCGCGATTTCCGTCGCGCACATTTCGGAGGAGCAGGGGCTCGAGAGTAAGACAACGCAACAGGAAGGAATCGAAGCCCTGGTCGACGCGGCGGAACAGGAGGGAATCCTTGAGCGAGATGAAGCGCAAATGATCGAACAGGTCGTCGAATTCAGCGACAAGCGCATTCTGGAATTCATGACGCCGCGGCCGGACGTGATCGCGATTCACGCCGGCGCCACGGTCGAACAACTCCGAAAGCTGCTGATCGAAACGAAATTTTCGCGCGTTCCGGTATTTGAGGAATCTCTGGACGATGTTTTCGGCATCGCGTTTGCCCGAGACTTGCTGCAGATTCCGGAGGAAGAAGCCCGCCATCGAACGGTCCGGGAACTCGCGCGCCCCGCGCTTTTTGTACCTGAAACCAAGCGCGGATCGGATTTGCTCAAGGAAATGCAAAGGCGAAACCAGCAGATGGCAATCGTCGTGGACGAACACGGTTCCGTTGCTGGGATCGTCACGGTCGAGGACTTGGTCGAGGAAATTATCGGTGAAATCGGCGAGGACGATCGCGTTCCCGCGCCTGACGCAGTGCGCGAGGCCGACGGGAGCCTGGTCCTTCGTGGCAGCGTCTCCCTCGAAAAGGTGCAGGAACTATTCGGGGTGGAATGGAAAGTCACCGGAGAAGAGTCGGCGACAACGATCGCCGGCCTGCTGAATCATGTCGCCGGGCACGTTCCCTCGGCGGGCGAACACGTGGAATATGGCGGTCTGCGCTTTGAAATTCTTGAGGCCAATCAGCGGAAAGTTTTGCGGCTCAGGGCGAGACGTCTGCCAGCGGCGGTCACGGCAGATTGATCCTAATGGCTGATAAGCTTAGCAATCAGGAATGCCGCTCCGGCGGCGAGGCCGCCAGTAACAACGGTTTGCAGGCCGCCCTTGAATGGGTTGATTCCCGTAAATCTCCCTTTCACCCAGCCGAAGACCGCGAGGGCCAGTAGCGTAACTGCAACGGAATACCACAGACCTGTCTGAACATTTGAAATTAGAATATAGGGTGCCAGCGGAATCAATCCTCCAAAAACGTACGAGAGTGCAATCGTCATGGCGCTCACTCGCGCGCGCTCAGGATGGGGTTCTTCGAGACCCAGCTCAAACCGCATCATGAAATCGACCCAGACCTCTCGATTTCCCGTGATGGCTTTCACGGCCGGCGACATTTCCGTTTCAGTCAGGCCATAATCTCGAAAAACCTTGGACACTTCTTCGACTTCAACGTCGGGCAGTTCCAGCGTCTCGCTGAATTCCCGTTTGCGCTCGGAAGCATAGTGCTCAGAATCCGTTCTGGCGGCAAGATATCCGCCGAGGCCCATGGCAATCGAACCTGCGGCAATTTCGGCGAGGCCAGCTGTCACAACCAGTGTCGATGCGTGAGGGTCCGAAGCAATAGCGCCGGATATGCCAGCCGCGAGGGCGAAGGGCACCGTCAAGCCGTCGGACATTCCGATGACTACGTCGCGAACCATGTCCGTTGCGGTGAAGTGTTTCTCCGTATGAGGCGTTGCGGGCATCGGATCCTTTCTGTCGTGATCGTCCGTTTCGAATGCTGCTGTACCGGCCATTCCGGGCTACCGAAGTTTAGCATGGCCGCCGGTTGCGCCGAGGTGATGTCCAACTTAGCTAGTGGGCTGATGTGTTTCCGCGGAGCGGGGGTTATCATTGGAAGATGCCTTCAAACTTCAAATCAGGATTTGTCGCTGTGGTGGGTCGCCCCAACGCGGGAAAATCCACGCTCGTGAATAAGCTGGTCGGCGAAAAGGTCGCCATTGTTACGTCTCGGCCGCAGACCACGCGGAATAGGATTCATGGGATCGTGAATCGCCCCGGCGCGCAAGTCGTTCTGATCGATACGCCCGGTTTGCACCGTCCGGACTCCGCGCTCGGGAAACAGATGATGGGCGAAGTCGATCAAGCTGTCGATGCCGTCGATGTGCTCGCACTGATTCTGGATGCGAGCGAAGAGTTCGGACAGGGAGACCGCAGAGCATTTGAGCGCGTAAGCCGTTTTGAAGGGACGCGAATTCTTCTGCTGAATAAGATCGACCGGGTTCCCAAAACTCAGTTGCTTCCGGTGATTGGAAAGGCCGGACAAATGGGAGAATTCGCGGAGATCATCCCGATTTCCGCGCTCACCGGCGACGGCATCGAACGCGCCCTGGAACGGTTCGTCGAGTATCTTCCCGTTGCGCCCCCGCATTTTCCAGAGGACCAATACACCGATCAACCGGAGCGTTTCCTGGCGGGAGAAATCGTTCGCGAAAAAGCCATGGCCGGAACGTCTCAAGAAGTTCCCCATTCCGTCGCGGTGCTGGTGGACGCTTTCGAGGAAACGCCTAAACTGATTCGGATTCGCGCGACGATTTATGTCGAGCGAGAAGGGCAGAAAGGTATCTTAATCGGGCGCGGCGGCGCCTCGTTGAAGCGGATTGGCACCGAAGCTCGAAAGGAGCTTGAGGCCATCCTGGGCACGAAGATTTTCCTGGAGCTTTACGTAAAGGTGCAGGCGAACTGGCGCGACAATCCGCAGATCGTCCGGCAGCTTGACTGGCATTGGCAGTTGGATCGGATGACGAAGGAGTAGCACGACGCAGGCATTCGGTAGAACAGGCTTCAGCCTGTTTGGTTTTGACTGCTGCCAGCGTCAGTCAAATTCAAGAGCAAACAGGCTGAAGCCTGTTCGACTTACGATTCGTCGGCCGTAATCCCCAGCGTTCGCATTCGTCGGTAGAGGTGGCTACGCTCGAGCCCTAGCGCCTCGGCTGTGCGCGTCATGTGCCATTGGTTTTCCTCCAGCTTGCGCAGAATGAACTCTCTTTCATACGCATCTCGCGCTTCGTGAAGCGTTGCATTCGGCTGCTGAGCCATGCGGGAACTCGCGCGAAAAAGTTCCGGCGGCAGATGCTGCGGCTCAATCCTGTCCTGGGGCACGACAATCGTCAGGCGCTCGATCAGGTTGCGCAGCTCGCGGACATTTCCAGGCCAGTGATAGCGCAGCATCACTCCAAGGGCGGCGTCGCCAAGCTCCTTCGGCTTACGGCCATAGGCAGCGGCGAATTCAGCCATGAAGTGGCGTGCAAGCACCGGAACGTCTTCTATGCGTTCGCGCAGTGGAGGCACGTTGAACGGGATCACGTTGAGGCGATAAAACAGGTCCTCGCGGAATCTTCCATGCGCAATCTCATCTTCGAGGCGCTTGTTGGTCGCCGCGATCACGCGGACATCGACCGTCACGGTTTGATTTGAGCCGACCGGCTCGAGCCGCTGTTCCTCGAGAACGCGCAAAACTTTGGATTGGGTGCGAAGGCTCATGTCGCCGATTTCATCGAGGAAGAGAGTCCCGCCATCGGCCTTCTCGAATTTTCCGGTTTTGTTCTCGCTGGCGCCGGTGAAGCTCCCCTTTGAATGTCCGAACAGCTCGGATTCGATTAGTTCTTCCGGGATTGCCGCGCAGTTCACTTCCACGAATGCGCGCTCGCTGCGAAGACTCGCGGCGTGAAGCGCGCGGGCAACCAACTCTTTGCCCGTGCCGCTCTCTCCGTAGATCAAAACGCGTCCGTTGGTGGGCGCTGTCAGGGCGATCTGCTGGCGCAGCGCCCTGATCGGCACCGTGTCTCCGTACATTTGTGTTTGGCCGCCGAGTTCCTCGCGAAGCTGGCGGTTTTCCTGCCCGAGCCGGTGCACCTCCAAAGCATTTTTGATAACGAGGATGACCTTTTCGAGGGACAGCGGTTTCTCGATGAAATCGAAGGCGCCAAGTTTCGTGGCTCTTACGGCCGATTCGATGTTCGCATGTCCTGAAATCATGACGACCATCGGGTCCAAGCCGTTCCTTCGCATGCGTTCCAGAGTTTCCAGGCCGTCGATTCCATCGAGCCATACGTCGAGGAGCACAAGATCGACCGAACGCCGGTCGAGCAAGGCCAGGCATTCTTCCCCCGAAGAAACCGCGGCAGGCTCGTAACCCTCGTCGGCAAGGATCGAGGTAAGCGCCTCGCGGATGCCTTGTTCGTCATCGACAATGAGAATGGAATTAGGCATGAATATATTTCAGTATCCGATTCTTGGAGAAACCGGCGACGGTGAAGCAACCTCCGTCATAGGCAGTTGGAGGATAAATCTGGCGCCGATCGGATCGTTGTCCTCGACTCGAATAGTTCCGTGGTGCTCGGTCATGATTCTGTTGGCGATTGCCAAGCCGAGGCCCGTGCCGCGGTCCTTGGTCGAGAAATGAGGCAGAAATAATCTATCTTTGTCTTCCGGCGAAATCCCATGTCCGCTGTCGGCCACGATGATCTCGATCGTTTCACGATCCCTGTTCATGCGTGTGCACAGCAGCAGTTCCTTCACCGAAGAACCTTCCATGGATTCCGCGGCGTTGTCGATGAGGTTGATCATGACACTTCGCAAGAGTTCGCCGTCAGCGCGGATGGTGGGCAAATTCGGCGCCAAATTCGTCCGCACCTTGATGCCTTCGAGCCGGCCTCCGAAAACGGCGAGCGCCTCGGTCACGATATTGTTCGGAAAGGCGGATGAAAGCTTGGCGGTGGGGAATCGCGCGAACTGTGAGAACTCCCCGACCAGCGATTCGAGCGCGCCCACTTCGCGCTCTATGAGGCTCGAACATTCGCCCACAAGCCTGATCAGGTCAGGCGAATCGTTTTTGGCGGGGTTCGCACGGTTCCGCTCGAGATAGCGCGACAATCGCTGCGAGGAGAGCTGAATTGGCGTTAGAGGATTCTTGATTTCGTGGGCGATACGTTGCGCGACTTCCTGCCACGCCGCTGACTTCTGAGCGCGAAGCAACTCAGTCAAATCGTCGACGACGACCACGTAGCCGCGGTTGGAGCGGCGCGGTCCCAGCGAACTCACAGTTACCGCCGCGTGCAACAGGCGTCCGGATGCGGAGAATTCCATTTCTTGCGTGGCCGTGCCCAGGCGGAGCGACCTGCGCATCAGAGTATGCAGCGTCGCTGCCGCCTTTTCACCGAGCAATTGAGCGAAATTAACGGCGTGCTTCGTGCTTTCTCCAAACATGCGCACGGCGGCAGGGTTGACGCGCCGTATCGTTTCCGTCTCGTCAGCTGAAATGACGCCGGTCGGGATATTTTCCAGAATCGTTTCCATCAACGTGCGCCGCCGCTCGAGCTCCTGCACGGCCTGCTGAAGGTTTTGCGTAAATATGTCGATTTGCCGCCGGTTATCGCTGAGTTGTCCCGTCATTCTGTTGAATGAGCGGACCAATGTCTCCAGTTCATCTTGGGCCTGTACCTCGACCCTGGTTTCGAAATTTCCAGCAATGATTTCCTGAGTCGCTTCCGCCAGAGCCTGGATCGGGACGGTGACCTGCTTAGCTAGGAAGAGCGCAAACCACGTCGCCGAAAACATAAGCAGGATTGTGAAAAGCAGCAGCGTCAGCAGCAATTGCGATTTGTAAGTGCGCAAATGCTGGCGCTGAAGTCCATAGACTCTCGTTTGCGATTCGATCTCCCGCACGCGAGCTGGAAAATCGTCGGGAACATTGCGTCCGGCCAGGAGAAAGTTGTCACTCGATTTTGCGCGGCCTGCCAGGAAAAATTTTCCACCGTATTCCCACAATTCCGTGCCGCCCCCTAGTGGGCCGACCAGCGCGGGCAACTTGGGTGGCGAATTCGGCAGGGACGCGGCGGAGCCCGAATTGAGTTTGAAATTCGAATTTACGGCAACGGCGATCGGCTGGCCACTCGAGTTCACTTCCCAGGCCAGATCCGCTCCCCTCGCAAAGGACAGATCGAAGGAGTGAATCGTTTCCTGAGCCGTTCCCTGGCCGCTGGCCGCTGCAACGTCCCTGGCAATTTCCGTCATGCGCACGGAATCCGCGCGCTCGATTTCGTTTAATAAATCGTTGCTGGATTCGGTTGCGACCTCAAGCGGTCGCGGAAACCAAAGCACGAGCGTCCGGTTCAGCAAGGCATAACTGACGAAGAACAAGAAGACTTCAGGCAAGAAGGAAACCGCGATTGCTCCCAAAACCATTTTTGTCTTGAAGCGTGATCCAGGCTGGTGAGCGCGCCGCTCCGCCCATAGCCGCAACACGCTTCGCGTCAGGATAAGGCCGAACACCAGAAGCGCCGCCACGATGAACGTAGTGAGCGCGTATAGTACTGTCTGATCAAGCGTACGAAGTTGCAATGGCAGCGTCAGCGAGCCGAATGTGAAGACCGCCGCGAGCAGCAGCACGATCGCGACGCCGCCCAAGGCAAGCAGGAGTTGCGATTTGCGAGATGTGCTCACGCCAATGCCTCCGGTGGCAACCCGGCATCGGGAATTACATCGCTTGGAAAGCCTTGAGAAAGAGGAGAATTCGGGGGAAGCAGAGGCCTGAGCGGACATTCCTCACAGCGCGGGGCGCTCTTGCGGCACCAATTTTTCCCCGTATTCACGATGAGAGCATGGAATTCATTGAAAAGTTGCGGCTCGCGCGGGAGGGCACTTTCAAGTTGGCTTCGGACAGTTTCATAATCCGGCTTGCCATCGGTAATCACATGACGCCCGAATATTCTGTGAGTATAGGCATCCACCACAAAAACAGGATGGTTCCCGGCGTACAACAGGATCGAGTCGGCGGTTTCCGGCCCAATTCCATGGACCGAGAGCAGCTTTTCCCGCAGTTCCAAAGTGGGTGTCTGAAACATTCGATCTAGAGAACCGTCATATTCGATCTTCAGGAATCGAACGAACGCCTTCAATTTCTTTGCCTTTTGCCGGAAATAGCCCGATGGCCGCACCAGCGCGGCCAATTGTGACGATCGCGCTTCAAGGATAGCCGATGGGGTCAGCATTCCAGTCAAGCGCAGGTTGGCGATGGCTCGTTCCACGTTTCCCCATGCGGTGCTCTGGGGCAGAATCGCGCCCACGACGACTTCAAAGGGCGTTTCGGCGGGCCACCAGTGCATCGGGCCAAGCGCTGCCGACATTGTTTCATAATAGCGCATGAGCTCGCCGGGAAGGGTACTCGCAACCTTTGGCACATTTTGTCGCGTTTCTCGTGGCATTGCATTTCCATTGTATTGCCCATTGTTATGGAAGACAACGGGTGCAATAGCACGCGCTTTAGCCTGTGGGGATTCAATTCAGTCTTACTTTACTGAGGATCCCAAATCAAAACAACACAGGCTGAAGCCCGTGCTACTCATCCTTTGCAAAATCAAGGGTAACTTTTTCGCCTGCACTTGATTTGTTGGAGATTCCCGAAATCGCCGATGTAGTGCTAGCCTCAAGCATGTCCTTCCAGGGTAATCCCATGAATGACGCCGATCCGGCGCCCAACGCTCTGGCAATCAAACATGAGCGGCGAAGCACGCGAATCCCGGAAGCGGTGCGCGTAAGCGTTTCCGGTCAGAGTAAGGCTGGAAGTCCCTTTTCAGAATTGACATTGACATTGGCCGTCAATTGTCACGGCTGCGTTTACCCTTCTCGTAACGAGCCTGAAAAGGGATCGTGGGTGACGCTTGGGCTT
>JBEKCU010000178.1:0-9565 GCA_050014735.1 Candidatus Acidiferrales bacterium
GGCGGGACGCCGTGTCACGGTCAATGACTAACGAGGCTTGCAGCCCGCGTGTTTGTTGGTCGGTCGAAATATCACGCAGTTGCCTCAGTTGCCGCATCTTCGCTTCGACTCGGGGAGCCCACAGGTCAAGATCCTTCAGATTTTCGCTTTCCAGCGTAAATTGATACTGGGAACCGCTGGTGCGCCCGCCCACGCCAATGTCCTGGTTCGCGCGCAAAAATAAAGTGGCGCCGGGGACCACGACAAGTTTCCGGCGCATGCGCGCGATGACCTGATCGACAGTGTCTTTCCGCTCGCCAATCGGTTTGAGATCGACGTTCATGCTGCCGGTATTCTCCGCTCCGCCGCCGGTGCTGCTGGACATACTTTCGACGGAAGGGTCCTTCATCACGATGTCGGTAAATTGCTTCAATTTCTCTTGCATCGCGGGAAAGGAGAGGTCTTGCGAACCGACGATCGTTCCACCGAGGCGCCCCGTATCTTGCTGCGGGAAAAAACCCTTTGGAATAATGATATAAAGATAGACGCTCAGGCCGATCGTCGCCAGCGTGACAAGCAGCATGAATGGCTGCCGACCGAGCACCCAACGCAAACCGGCCGCATAGCTATCCGCGCTCCACTGGAACACTCGTTCGCTGGCCCGGTAAATCCTTCCGTGCTTGGCGTTATGCTGCGGTTTGAGAAACAGGGCGCACATCATTGGCGTCGTGGTCAGTGAGACGACGAGAGAAACAGCGATCGCGACGCTCAGAGTGACGGCGAACTCACGGAACAATCTCCCTACAATTCCCCCCATCAGCAGGATGGGGATGAACACAGCGATCAGCGAAATGCTCATTGATAAGACCGTGAATCCGATCTCGCTCGATCCCTTCAGAGCCGCTTCCATCGGCGAATCCCCTGCTTCCAGGTACCGGGCGATGTTTTCGATCACAACGATCGCGTCGTCGACGACGAAGCCCGTGCAAATTGCGAGCGCCATCAGGGAAAGATTGTCGATGCTGTAATGCAAAAGGTACATCGCTCCAAATGTGCCAATGATCGACAAAGGCACGGAAATGCTGGGAATGGTGGTGGCCCAAATATTGCGCAAGAACGCAAAAATGACGACGATCACCAGTGCAACCGTTAGCAAGAGCGTGAGCTCGATGTCCACAACCGAAGCGTGAATCGTCTTGGTCCGGTCAGAGGTGATTTCCAGAGAAGCGGAAGGCGGAATAATGGCGCGCAACTCAGGCAGAAGGGCCTTAATGTTGTCAACCGTCTTAATGATATTTGCGCCGGGTTGCCGGCTAATCGTTAAAACCACGGCAGGCTTGCCATTCGCATAGCCTGAATTGCGAACGTCCTCGATGCCCTCGGTTACTCTGGCAACATCGCTTAAGCGGACAGGAGCGCCGTTGCGATAGGCAACAATCAGGGGCGCATACTTGTCGGCCGTGAGCAGTTGATCCGAGGCGAAGATGGACCAACGGTTACCGTGATCTTCCACGCCTCCCTTGGGAGTGTTGGCGTTCGCGGATTGAAGAGCATTTCGTACCGCCTCCAAACCAATTCCATAGTGTGCGAGCGCATTAGGATTCACGTCGACGCGAACTGCCGGCCTGGCACCTCCCGAGATCGTCACCTGTCCGACCCCGCCCAACTGAGACAATTTTTGACCCAGCACGGAGTCGCAAATGTCATACAAATGGCTTCTGGGAATGATGTCCGAATAGATCGACAAATTCATTATGGGTGAATCTGTCGGATTGAAGCGCTTGTATGTTGGTAGGCTTGGAAGACCAGCGGGCAACTGCCCGGCCGCGGCATTGATGGCCGCTTGGACGTCACGCGACGCTGCGTTGATGTCTCGATCCAGATCGAATTGCAGAACAATATTCGAAGCGCCAAGCTGGCTGGTAGACGTCATTTCCGTCACGCCCGCAATACGCCCGAATTGCCGTTCAAGCGGAGTTGCCACCGAGGACGCCATGGTCTCAGGGCTCGCTCCCGGCAATCTTCCGAAAACGCCTATTGTCGGAAAATCCACCGATGGTAGAGACGCGACCGGCAAAAAATAGAAGGCGATACCGCCAGCCAAGAGAATCGCTATGCTGAGAAGTGAAGTCGCAACGGGTCGTCGTATGAACGGGGCTGAAATTTGCATCTGCGCGTATCCGTCCTGCCTCGGGTTAGGATTCACTCTTAGGTCTATTACCTTAGAGGGACGCAACCTAAGCTTTGGTTTCAAATAAAATGAGTCTGCTTCGCCTTAGCAAACCGCGCACGTCATCGGGCCAAACCCATTTGTTTCCGCGAGTTAGTTCGCGGGTGGATGTCCCGCGGGAAGTTGCTGTCCCGGGGCATCGGGGCTTCCGGACGGCATTTGACCAGCTCCCGGAGGCATGGGTGGCATACCCATCGGTTGGCTACTCACAACAACCCAGTCACCGCCTTGTCGCTCAAGGGCATAGTCGATGTCCATCTTCGCATCGCCACCCTTCAGGCGAAACTCGACCTGTGCGTCGGCTTTATCTCCATTCACCGAAACTTGCTTCACCTCGCGGTCCATGACTCCAAGATTCAGGTCCGACCTGCTCGTTAGGCGCTTTTCAATGCTCGCGCGGATGGCATCCTCGTCCCTCACTTGTTTCTTGCAGCCAACCGCGAGGAAACATACTAAAGCCAGCGCACCTATTGCCATTTGTCGACTCATTCGAATTGCCTCCAGGGACCGCGTGTCCGGCATTGTGCCACGAATTCGATATAAAAATGTTCCGAAAAGTGTTTTTCGGCTATGAGGAGTAAAGCGAGCCCCTGAACATGCCGATGTAGATTTCGATGGGCTCGCGATGCGGCGTTAAACTTCATGCGCTATGCAGGCACCCGCCACGCAATGGTTCTGATTCAATTTCTCGATGCAGTCGATCTCCCGGCAACTGGTTTCGAACCACGAACACGATGTGAATAAAACACTTAGTTCGGACCACAATGTGGAATGGAACCTCGCGGGGATCTTAAGGCTTAATGGGCAGGATTGTTTCTGGTGTGCCACTCTCTTACACTGAACGGGATCGGTTTCAATCGAATCTGGATTTAGAGGAACGCATCTTTGTTGACAGATATTGCTCTTGAAACGACCAAACGAGGTTTGGCGCAACGGTTGCGATACGATCTCGTCGTCATTGGCAGCGGACCTGCCGGTCAAAAGGGCGCAATCGCGGCCGCAAAGCTCGGCAAGCGGGTCGCCATCGTGGAGCGGCACGATATGGTTGGCGGCGTCTGCATCCACGGTGGAACTGTGCCTAGTAAGACGCTGCGTGAAGCGATTCTCCACCTTACCGGGTTTCGGCACCGTTCATTTTACGGAAGCGATTACGTCGTGAAAGACAAAATTTCCATACGCGATTTGGCCAATCGCGTCTCACAGGTGGTCGAGCGCGAGACTGGGGTCGTCAGGGACCAGCTCCGCCGCAATGGCATCGAACTGTATTGCGGAGTCGCCCAATTTTTGGACGCGACGAATCTCGAAGTCCAGGGGCCGACAGAGACACATCTGCTCCAGGCGGACCATGTCCTCATCGCCTGCGGCACACGCCCCGCGCATCCCGAGGATATCCCTTTCGATGGAAAAAAAATCATTGCCAGCGACCAGTTCTTTCAGATGGACGAAATTCCCAAGGAATTAATCATCGTTGGCGGCGGCGTGATCGGCCTTGAGTATGCCTCGATGCTTGTTGCAATGGGTGTGGAAGTCACCCTAATCGAGCAGAGACCCACGCTGCTCGATTTTGTGGATTCAGAAATCGTGGAAGCTTTGCGTTACCACATGCGCCGCCAGGGAGCTATCTTTCGTCTCGGCGAAAAAGTCACGGCGATTAAAATGGACGAACGCGGCCGCGTCGTTGCCCTCCTGGAAAGCGGCAAGCACATCCACGCTTCCTGCCTGATGTATGCCGTCGGACGCCAGGCCAATACCGACCTGCTGAACCTGGACGCTGCTGGCCTTAAGGTAGGCGCTCGCGGCAAACTCGACGTCAACGATCGATTCCAAACCGCCGTTTCGAATATTTACGCCGCCGGAGATGTGATCGGCTTCCCTTCCCTCGCGTCCACTTCGATGGAACAAGGCCGTCTGGCCAGCTGCCAGATTTTTGGCGCGCCCGCGGAGATGAGTGCGGCGCTATTGCCGTACGGAATATACACAATTCCCGAAATCTCCATGGTTGGAAAGACGGAGTCGACGCTGACCGAATCCCACATCCCCTTCGAGGTAGGAATTTCCAAATACGAGGAACTGGCCAAGGCCCAGATCGTCGGCGACCATACAGGCATGCTCAAAATCCTATTTCATCCCGACACGCGCAAAGTCCTCGGCGTCCACGTGATCGGCGAAAGTGCCGCGGAGATCGTCCATATCGGTCAGGCAGTCCTAAGTTTCGGCGGCACAATGGATTATTTTCGAGACACCGTTTTCAATTACCCCACGTTTGCGGAAGCTTATAAAGTTGCCGGGCTGGATGGGCTGAATAAGCTGTAACTGAATTGTCTTGTGTGGGACAGACTTCAGCCTGTCTGTTTTTGAATTTTGCCTTGGAGTATGGGCCGCCGTTCTTGAACGCTCAGGGCAATAACTCTACTTGCATACATGCCGTTAAGCCTCTAGCCAGGCAAAACCAGACAGACTGAAGCCTGTCCTACGTATAACCTCCGTTTGACGCGCGGGTTCGGCGCCTGATAGCTTGAACGCTTATGTCGCGCGTGCAAAAAGCTTATAGACCCGACTGCGGACTCCGCGGATGACCGTGCCACCGTCCTCCAGAATAGCCTTTCAAGGCGAACGCGGCGCCTTCAGCGAGGAAGCCGCCATCAAGCTGTTGGGCGAGGACATTCAACTCATTCCTCGGCCCACGTTTGAAGCGCTCTATTCGAGCCTCCAGGAAGGCGTTGCGGACTATATCCTCGCTCCGATTGAAAATAGTCTCGCCGGTTCGGTTCATCGCTCGTATGATTTACTGATTTCCAGCGGGTTGCATATACAGGCCGAAGTCGTAATTCCGATCGTACACAACCTTATTGGCGTTCCGGGCTCGACTTTGGACGGCATCGCGCAAGTTTCGTCGCATCCCGTCGCGCTGGCGCAGTGCGAACGCTTTTTCGCAACACACCCAGGCATTAAAAAAGTGACGGCGGAGGACACGGCGGGAAGCGTGCAAGAAGTCATTCGCGCCGGCGATCCGGCCAAAGCAGCGATTGCCAGCCGGCGCGCCGCGGAAGTTTACGGCGGCGTGATTTTGCTCGAACATTTGGAAGATCATCCGGAAAATTACACGCGCTTCCTTCTTCTGGGCGCCTCCGAAGAAATTGCGGAAGATGCCGACAAGCTTTCACTGGTCTTGCTGCTCGCGCACAAACCGGGATCGTTGTGCCGCGTCTTGAGCGCGTTCGCGCAGCGCAATATGAATCTGCTGAAGATAGAGAGCCGGCCGATCCCCGGCACTCCATGGAGTTATTGCTTTTATCTCGACCTGCAAGCCTCGCTTAAGGATCAGAGTACAACGGCGGCACTCAAAGAACTCCAGAATTACGCCGATTCCGTAAACATTCTAGGATGCTATCCGCAGGCGAAGGACTAATTTAACCTAGGGCCAATCCAAAGGAATCGTACAGAGGTACTGGAAGCGAGCGACTCGACCGGGCATAATATGGCCTGCGCGGACGCCATTCGTTAATCGCCAAAAATTGAAACGACGGAAGCTCTACAGGAGGAATTGTGCAGGCTTACTACGATAAAGACGCGAATTTGAACGACATTAAAAATAAAAAGATTGCCGTGATCGGCTTCGGATCGCAGGGTCATGCCCAGGCCATGAATCTTGCCGATTCCGGCTGCGACGTTGTGGTCGGGCTGAAGAGTACGAGCGCATCGGTTGCCAAGGCACAGAAGGCAGGCTTGCGCGTGATGTCGGTCCGCGAGGCGGCCGAGCACGCGGACATCATTATGATTCTGGTTCCTGACGAGCTCGCACCGGGAATTTACGAAAAGGAAATCGCGCCCGCCTTGCGCGCCGGGAAATATCTGATGTTCTCCCACGGCTTCGGAATTCACTTTGGTTTCATCAAGCCGCCGAAAGACGTGAACGTACTGATGGTTGCCCCGAAAGGTCCGGGACACCTGGTGCGTCATCAGTTTTCACAGGGTGCTGGCGTTCCCTGTTTGCTCGCCATTTATCAAGATCCGAGCGGCGACACCAAGAAAGTTGGCCTTGCCTATGCCAGTGCGATCGGCGGAGCGCGCGCCGGCGTAATTGAGACAAACTTCCGAGAGGAAACCGAGACCGATTTGTTCGGCGAGCAGTCCGTTCTTTGCGGCGGACTCACATCGTTGATTAAGGCTGGATACGAAACGCTGGTCGAGGCCGGCTACGCTCCCGAAATGGCCTATTTCGAATGTTGCCACGAGATGAAGCTGATCGTGGATCTGATCTACGAAGGCGGCATTTCCGAAATGCGCTACTCGATTTCGAATACAGCCGAGTACGGCGACATGACACGCGGCCCGATCGTCGTCGATGCAGCCACGAAGGAGCGCATGAAGAGTATCCTGAAGGATATCCAGTCCGGCGCATTCGCCAAGGAATGGATGAACGAAGCGGCAAACGGCAAGCCGCGATTCAATCAACTCGTTGAGGCGGGCAAAAAGCATCCCATCGAAACCGTCGGCGCGCAGTTGCGATCCATGATGCCGTGGATGAAGAAAAATAGGGTCATTGCCGAAGGCGCGTGATACGTAATTGACTGCTTAACCGGCCAGTTCCACCACCATCTGCGACGGCCAACAAGTAGCCAAACTGTACGGCTCGGTTCGGGCCAGTAGGACAGGCTTCAGCCTGTCTGGGTTTGACATTTGAACGGACTCGAAGATGAATGGACTCGAAGAAAAACCAGACCGGCTGAAGCCTGTCCTACTGGATTTCCGACAATAAATTCATAGTGACTAGAGTTGGGAGGAATCATGGATTCGCGTCTCAGAGAACATAGCCGCATTATCGTCGACGGGCCTTCGAGGGCCCCCGCCCGTTCTTATTTTCGCGCCGTCGGATTGACGGACGATGACCTTAAGAAGCCGATGGTCGGAATCGCGAATACGTGGATCGAGGCGATGCCGTGCAATTCGCACCTGCGCCATCTCGCGGAAAAGGTAAAGGAAGGCGTCCGTGCCGCCGGCGGCGTACCGATGGAATTCAATACCGTCGCCATCAGTGACGGCGAATCCATGGGCACTGAGGGAATGAAGGCATCCCTGGTGAGCCGCGAAGTGATCGCCGATTCGATCGAACTTGTTGGACGAGGATATATGTTTGACGCGATGGTCGCGCTGGCCGGGTGCGATAAGACCATTCCCGGTACAGCGATGGGTCTGACGCGATTGAATCTGCCGAGTTTGGTGCTCTATGGCGGATCGATCCAGCCGGGCCGTTTCCGCGGTCGCGATGTCACAATTCAGGATGTGTTCGAAGCCGTGGGCGCTCACTCGGCCGGAAAAATCACCGACGCGGATTTGAAGGAAATCGAGAGCGTGGCGTGCCCCGGCGCAGGCGCATGCGGCGGTCAGTTCACCGCCAACACAATGGCAATGGCCCTGGAATTCATAGGGCTGACGCCGATGGGACTCGGCAACGTACCCGCCACAGACGCACGCAAGGACGAAGCCGCCTACCATTCCGGCACGCTAGTGATGGATTTGCTTCGTAAAGGGATCACGCCACGGCAGATTTTGACACGTAAAGCGTTCGAAAACGCGATCGCCGCTGTTGTGGCGACAGGAGGCTCGACGAACGCCGTACTGCACCTGCTCGCGATGGCCAAGGAAGCGGACATCGAGTTGCACCTTGAAGAATTCGGCGACATCAGCGCGAAGACCCCGCTGCTTGCCGACATGAAACCTTGGGGAAGGTTTACCGCGGTGGACCTGTACAACGCAGGTGGAACCGCCTTGCTCGCAAAAAGGCTCTTGGACGCGGGACTCCTTCATCGCGGGCAAATGACCGCCAGCCTAAAAGCGCTGGATGAAGAGGCGCTTTCGGCAAAGGAGCAGCAAGGTCAAGAAGTCGTTCGCCCGCTGTCGGACCCGATCAAGAGCACCGGCGGCTTGATGATCCTAAAAGGCAATCTGGTGCCCGAAGGATGCGTGGTGAAAACATCCGGTCACGAAAGACCATACCACCGTGGTCCAGCGCGCGTTTTCGACCGTGAAGAAGATGCCATGGATGCGGCGGTCGGAGGACAAATCAAGAAAGGCGACGTCGTCATCGTGCGTTATGAAGGCCCTCGCGGAGGTCCTGGCATGCGCGAAATGCTCGGCCTAACCGCCGCACTGGTTGGACAGGGATTGGGCGAGGACGTCGCCCTTCTCACGGATGGCCGTTTCAGCGGCGCGACACGTGGTTTGATGGCCGGACATGCTGCTCCTGAAGCGGCACGCGGAGGACCGATCGCCATCGTGGCCGAGGGAGACGAAATTACTTTCGATCTTGCGACAAAGTCTCTGCGCCTCGAGTTGAGCGACGATGAAATTCAGGCGCGCCTCGCGAAATGGAAGGCCCCGGAGCCGCGTTATAAGACTGGCGTATTTGCGAAGTACGCGGCGCTGGTTAGTTCCGCTTCACTCGGAGCAATCACGCGCGCTGATCTGTGAGGCGTTGTCGTTAGGCATCGTGCCGCCACAAGGGCACAACATCTCGTGCTCTTGTGGCAGATGCCCCTACGGATACATGGAATCAGGGTCAGCGTCTTTTCTCTTCGATCTCCGTGTACTATCTCCGCGCCCTCTGTGTTCGGTCCTCTGTCTTGTCGCAAACTGATTAGTCTTGCCAGTAAGATGTGCGCGGCGCGCAGCCAGATTTGATCTTTTAGCAACCATACGCAAATACTTCGACCCATGTGGACGACGAGTCCGCTGTTCATGACCTAGCGAACCGCTTTCGCACCTTACTGAAGCAACCACGCGAACAATCCAAACCAGCAGCGAGCGATTACGGCGCGAAGAAGCCGAAGATATCGAGTATCAATTGCGTCGGGTTTGATGCGAACGTACTTATCGATCCATTGGTCGTGGGCACGATCGCCAGGTTTGAGGTCACAGTCGCATCGAGCGCGCTAAGCGTCGCGACTAATGGCTGCGTCGTCCCCTGTGGCCACAGTGTAAGGTAGCCCAGCGAAGCGGGAGGTACGACCGTGGCGTTTAGCACGTAGGCCTGCGCCCCACCAGGAACTCCGCAGGCGCTGCTCGGTACGTTCTCATCCAGTTCTCCACTGAACGGCTGACCACCATTCGAGTTCCGCGTATCCAGAACCCGGCACGGCGTCAAGCTGTACAGTGACAAACCTCCCGTCCCCGCCGGAGCGAAGTAGCCGTTCACGTCGATAATCAAGTCCGTCGTGTTGCTGGCATACACGTTGATCGAGCCACTCGTGCCTGCTGGTACGATTGCCGCACTGGCCGTCACCGTCCCCGTCGTTGAACTCAAATTCGCCGTCCCGGGCTGTGTCTGCCCGGTCGGCCACGCGGTTATGAATCCCA
>JBEKCU010000179.1:0-15473 GCA_050014735.1 Candidatus Acidiferrales bacterium
CAGCCGATTGCAGCGATGTCAGATTTGAAGTGATCGCTGAGAGCGCCGAGGTGTCGGCGGTTATGCCGAGCTGTTCATTTTGGACGTTTGTAATGTTGGCCTGCGCATCGGCTTCGGCGGCCTGCACAAACGACGTAACATTGATGCCTTGTCCTAGTCCTGCATACGTGGTCGAGCCGCTGGAACTGCTGCTTCCCCCAGATGAAAGACCGGTTGAAACTAAACTCGATAGAGCGGTAGCCATACAATTTGCTCCTGTGGCCCGACTTCCGATTCGCGAGACGGTTGCTCACGATCGTCCCAAGTGCGCGGTTGGGGCGAAGCTCACCGAGCCTCGCCCGCCGCTGGTAGTAACTGACTGTGTTTACTGCAACAGTTTGAGAATGCTCTGTTGCGCCGTGTTGGCCTGGGCCAGAGCGGAAATGCCGGACTGTTCCAGGATGGTGTACTGCGAGAGGTTCGCAACAACCGTCGGGATGTCCGCAGCCGTAATCCCGTCTTCGGCCGAAGTCAGGTTTTGTGTCTCGGTGGTGATGACGTTACTCGCCGCTGTCAGCCGGTTGACGGTCGCCCCGAGCGTCCCGCGAAGCGATGCGACGCTTGCGATCGCTGAATTGATGAGTCCAAGCGTGGCCTGAGCATCGGCCGCTGACGACAGGTCATTGGTCTCGGTCGTTGTTCCAGTGCTTGCGGCTGCGCCGCCAGTGAAAGTAGCTCCGCTGACGGCAATACCTGCCCCACTGGATGTCAAAGAGTATGTGTTGTTATTTCCGGTAGTTAGTGCCGTCAGCGTCACCGTGGATCCAAGCGCTACGGCGGAGACATGGGCGTCGGGTGCCGATGTGGAGGTTGAGGCCGCACCATAAAGGGTTTGGGCGCCGGCGAGCGTTCCATTGACGGCTTCAGCAAGATTATTCGCTGCGGTATTGGCACTTGCACCGATGAGAACCTCTCCAGGAGTTGCGCCGCTGGCAGTAAGAGCAGTTTTAAAGGTGTATGTCGTGCCGTCAATATCCACCGTACTGCCATTCGCTGGTTGGGCGGTGAGGTTGACTGTAGCAGTTGAGGATGTAGCGGGAGTGGTGGACGTAATCGTGCCAGAAGTTAAGCCCAAGGATGCGGCCGTTAGCACTCCGGTAGTTACACCGATCGTACTACTGCTGACGCCATCACTCAGGAAGGTGTTGTTGGCAGTAGCACTGAACACGGCTGCGCCGTTGTAATTAGTGGTGGAACCGATCGAGTTTATTTCGGCGTTTATGTTTGCGTACTCGGCTTGTACTGCCGTGCGCTGCGAATCCGAAACCGAGCCGTTCGCCGACTCGGTGGCCAGCGTGACGGCGCGATTTAGAAGCGTGGTGACCTGGGCGAGAGCTCCATCGGCCACTTGAAGAGACCCGACGCCGGCAGTGGCGTTCTGCGCCGACTGCGTCAGCGCTGTAACATTCGCTTCCAGTCCGTTCGCGATGGCCAACCCCGCCGCGTCATCCGCGCCGGTATTGATTCGGGAACCGGAAGATAGCTCTTGCAGCGTTTTATTCAAGCTGGTCTGTGTGAGCGATAACTGATTTTCTGCTGCGATCGATGCGATGTTATTAAGAATACTGATTGCCATTTGGTTGGCTCCTTAGATTTGGAAGTGATTCCGGTCCGATTCGGAGCATTCAGCCCCGGTGCTGTACGGCTCCGGAACTCCCTTGGCTCGGCTTTCGGCTTGCGGAACGGTGTTTTGTCTTCCTCCACTTCTCTTATCGGCTTGGGTGTCCCAGGCTTTAGCGTTTATGTTCCGTCCATCCGCGTGACGAATAGGCTTCTAATCCAGACGGGGCGCAGGCAATACGTCGCAGAGGAGTCGCGCGGACTTCTACCGCGGCGTGATCGTCATTTCAATTAGGAGAGCCAGGGTGAATTGAGCCCCAAGATTTCACCCGCCCGCGCGCACAGTCCGTAACTTCACCGCGTCATCGAAATTCGGTTGTGACTCAACTCCTTTGTCCGATTCGCCGATGGACCAGACGTAAACCGAACCCAATGAAATTCCATGCCAAAGTGGAATAGAGACGCTTAATCAAATGATTCAGCTCACGCGACTCAACGGTCAACCGCTGACCATCAATTCCGATCTGGTAAAGCAAATCGAAAATTCTCCGGACACGATGATCACTCTGGTGAACGGCGAAAAGATAATTGTTCGTGAAACCGTTGAGCAAATTGTGGAACGGACCGTCGCGTTTCGCCGGTGCGTGCTGGAAGGGCTCGGAACGAATTTCGCGGGATGGCCCACACCGAAGGGGGAAGATTCACGAGCTGACCGCAAGGGACCTTCCCGCGAGGAAGCGTAGGGCGTGGACAAGGGCACTATTATCGGGATCGTCCTCGCTGCGGGAGCTATTCTGCTGGGCTTGTTCCTCGAGGGAGGTCAAATCGGCCAGATCTTGCAGCCTACAGCCGCCTTGATCGTATTTGGAGGTACGCTGGGTGCCATCCTGGTTCAGTTTCCGTTGAAAGTGGTTATAACGGCATTTTTGAGCCTGGCGACTGTTTTATTCGAACCGAAAGACGATCCACGGCAGATCATCCAGGAAATCGTGACGATCGCCCACAAGGCGCGCAGGGAAGGGATTGTTTCGCTCGACAATGATTTGGACAAAATTCAGAACCCTTTCTTAAGAAAAACGCTCATGCTCGCGGTGGACGGGACCGAGCCGGGAGAATTGCGGAAGATGATGGAATTGGATCTGGAAAAGCAGGGCGAGCATGAAGACAACATCCCCAGAGTTTTTGAATCGGCCGGCGGATTCTCGCCGACGATCGGCATCATTGGTGCGATCCTCGGGTTGATTCAAGTGATGCAGCACCTTGACAACATCGATGAGGTTGGCCGGGGCATCGCCGTCGCGTTCGTGGCAACCGTTTATGGTGTAGGCGCCGCCAACCTTGTTCTGCTGCCGTCGGCCGGGAAATTGAAAATACGCATCCGCGAAGAACAAGTCATCCGCGAAATGGTCTTAGAAGGGGTCGTGTCCATTCTGGAGGGCATGAATCCGCGCATGATCGAAACCAAGCTGTTTAGTTTCCTGGCGGAAATGCCGGCCCAGACGAAAGAACACGCGGTGCAAGTGTGAAGAAAAAGCAAGCTGAGCATGTGAATCATGAGCGATGGCTTGTCTCCTACGCGGATTTCATCACTCTGCTTTTCGCATTCTTCGTGGTTCTTTACGCATCCGCGCAAGTGGACAAGCGGAAGGCGGGCCGTTTGGCGATGGCCATTCAGGTCGCGTTTCAGGAACTCGGAGTGTTCCAGACTTCAAGCACGAAGGTGCCAGTCAAGGATGACGACGCCTTGCCTTTCGAGACCATCCAAGTCGTGGAAAACATCAAAAGGGATGCGGACCTGAAACGCATGGTGAATCCCATGAAGGGCGATCTGACCAGTTCGGCCGAGGCACAATCCCTTCAAGACGCCAAACAAGCGCTTGAGCAAGCGCTGAGCCCTGAGATTCAGAGGCACGAAGTCACGATGTCAATGCGCCGGGACGGACTGGTGGTCAGCCTGAAGGAAATGGGATTCTTCGACAGCGGGTCGGCTACCATTCGTCCGAATTCCATGGGCGCCATCGCGCGTTTGGCCCAGGTTCTCAAGCAGCGGCCGGAAGATGTGCGTATCGAGGGGCACACCGACAACATTCCGATTCACACATCTCGGTTTGCGTCGAATTGGGAACTCTCCACGGCTCGCGCGACGGAGCTCATTCAATTACTAATTACGCAATACGAGCTGGCCCCAAGCCACCTTTCGGCCGCGGGATACGCTGAATTTCACCCTGTTGCCAGCGACGACTCTCCGGAGGGGCGCGCTCAAAACCGAAGGCTGGATGTGGTCATCCTGTCTCCGTTTCAGCCCACGATTCATCCACCGGAGAATCGCGAGCCAGTGACGCCAGATGTCCAGGGACCGTGAAGCCTTGCGAAATGGCGTCTTAAGGTCAAGCTTTCCCTCGGTCTGCCGATGAGACCTTCGTAAAACATTTGCACGAGCGCATTGGTGGAAAATCTGCCGGCTTGAGTTCCTCGATCAGGGACGATTATGGCGAATGAAAGCACACTGCTAAAAGACGACTCGCTTGCCACCGAAAGCCTCTCCGACCCAGCCTGGATTCGCATCCGTGACTTAATCTACCAGGTGTCCGGGATTTATCAGGCCGAGAACAAATTCTATCTTCTCGTAAGCAGGGCTACTCGAAGAATGAAAGTTGTCGGGGCACGTTCCCCTCGCGAGTACCTCGACTTTCTGACCGCCCGCCCAAATCGTGACACCGAGATGAGAAACTTGCTCAATGAGATCACCATCGGTGAGACATGCCTGTTCCGGAGCATGGCGCAAGTCGATGCTCTTCGCAAAATTGTGATTCCATCGCTCGCCGAAGCCAAGAAAAAGCTGGCCTACACGAAATTACGTGTCTGGAGCGCTGGGTGTTCCACCGGTGAGGAGACCTACACGCTGGCGATGATCCTGATGGAAGAAACGCAGACCAATCTGAAGGGCTGGACGTTCGAGATCGTGGCCACCGACCTGAACGACCGCTCCGTTGCGAAGGCGCAGGAGGGCCTCTACAACGATTACGCCGTCCGAAATGTGCCTCCCGAATTCATGAAAAAATATTTCACGAAAATTGGACAGGAGTACCGCGTGGCGGACTCGGTGAGGCCTTTTATCTCGTTTAATAGGATGAACATGTTGGACGACAGCAAGATGCTGTTCATGCGGGGATTCGACGTCATCTTTTGTTGCAATGTCTTGATATATTTCGATGGAAAATCCAAGACTCGCACAATACAGCATTTCTACAATGCCTTGCTGCCAAGCGGTTATTTCTTTCTCGGTCATTCCGAATCGCTGTTCGGCATCAGCGAAAAATTCCGCTTGGTCCACTTTCCCGGGACGACGGCGTACTGGAAGGCTGGAGAATTCGCCGTAAAGGCAATGACCCCATGAAGACTGAAACACTGGATCGACTCCGTTCTAAAATCATCCGCATCGACGCGATGCCGGCCATTCCCGTCATCCTGCGCCCTCTGCTGCGGTGTCTGGACCAACCGGCCGAACAAATCGATATCAATCGAATTGTGGAGCTGGTTTCCTATGACAAGTCGATTGCGGCTCAGTGCATACGCATGGCGAATTCCGCGCTGTTTAGTCGTAGCTCGCCCGCGGAGACCGTCAGGTCGGCGGTCATGAGCCTCGGAATGTGGCGCGTGCGCGACTTGTTGTTTTCCAATGCGTTATCGAACGTCATCCCCGCGAACCGCTGGGTCGTGGATCCAACTGTCTTCTGGCGGCATTCCCTGGGATGCGCCCTGGTTTGCCGCAAGTTCGCGGATATGATCGGCTACCCGGACGCCGAGAAGGCCTACCTGGCCGGTCTGCTGCACGATATCGGCGTCCTGGTGAACTGCATGGTTGCTCCGGAGGAATTTCGAGCGACAATGGAGAAAGCAATCCGCGAGCAGATTCCGCTCGATGAAGCCGAACAGCTCACTCTCGGATTTACGCACAGCGACTCCGGCCGAGTGCTCGCCGAAGCCTGGAAAATACCTCCCGATCTGATTGAGGTCATCGAATTGCACCACGACATCGGAGATCCGAATCGAGGCGGCCCATTGGTCGCTCTGGTTCACCTCAGCGATTTGCTGTGCCGCCTGCGTGACTTGGGCTACGGCTATTACGAGCCACGGCAAGTCGATTTCGCCAATGAGCCGGGGTGGCTCTATCTGACGATGCAGTTTCCGCAGATGGCTGACCTTGATCTGGCACGGTTTACGTTCAGCCTCGATGAATATGCAAGGGAGGTCGCGGAACTCGTCGCTACGGTGTTCACGAGTCCCAAACCGGCGTAGTTTTGTTCCGCTTCTTCCGTCGTTGGTCACTTTACTTGGACATTTACGTTGACATGATCGGTCACGCAGAATAGATTTGTCCTGTTAGCGCTTGCAGGATTGCATGCGCCCGCGGTCGTCGTGCCCCTTCCCGCCGCCTGGTTCGACTGAATATTTATCCCAAGGAAGTTCCTGTCCATGAATTCCGTCCTACGCGAAAAGCCGCGTCCTAGCGCAAAGGCGAAGCTCAAGAGGAAACCGTCACAGGTGGCTCGCAGGATGGCTCCCGAATCAAGACCCAGCATGGTTTCAGCCAGTCCTGGGCACGCAATCCAGCAGGCCAGCCGGATGGAAGCCATGGGGCAACTCGCCGGAGGCATCGCTCATGATTTTAATAATCTTCTCACCGTGATTCTGGGTCACAGCGAATTCCTGCTGAAGCGCAAAGAATCTCCAGGTGTCTCCCGTTCACGCGTTGAGGAAATTCGCAAGGCAGCCGAACGAGGGGCTTGGCTAACCAACCAGCTCCTTGCATACAGCCGAAATCAGCTCCTTGAGCCAACGGTTCTGCAGATTAATTCTGTTGTGGAGGACATGGATGGCATGTTGCGATGCGTTTTGGGGGAGGACATTGCTCTCGAACTAGTCGTGGACCCGGATTTGGGATGGGCGAAGGTCGATCCCGGGCAGTTACAACAAATCGTGCTGAATCTTGCCGGCAACGCACGTGACGCCATGCCGAAAGGCGGGCGGCTGCGCGTTAAAACATTGAATTTCTCACTTCAGGGCAAGGCACAAAAACCGCAGCTATTTATCGATCCGGGCGAATATGTCGGGCTCGTCGTGCAGGATACGGGAACCGGAATTGACGCGGAAACGCGCGCGCACATTTTCGAGCCATTTTTTACGACAAAGGAAAAGGGGAAGGGAACAGGCCTCGGTCTGGCGACTGTGTATGGCATCGTGAAGCAAAGTGGCGGATACATCTGGGTGGAGAGCGAGTTAGGACACGGTAGTTCCTTTCATACGCTTCTGCCGCGTGTCGCGCCGCCTGTAAAATCTTATCCAGTGCAGGAACGGCTGGATTTTAGGCCTGGGGGCGAGACCGTCCTTCTCGTCGAAGACGATCCTGGCGTTCGAAAGATGTCTGCCGAGGTCCTGCGCAATTCGGGCTACAACGTCATCGTCGCGGTAAATGCCGTAGACGCTTTGCGTCTTGCGGAAAAGCACAAAGGACAGATGGATCTCTTGCTCACCGACGTCGTAATGCCCGGTATGACTGGCCCGGAGCTTGCCGGCCGCTTCTCTGTCCTGTTTCCACGTGTTCAAGTTCTCTACATGACAGGCTACACAGATGACGCAATGATGCATCACGGTTTTCGAAAGCATGCGCGCCGCTTGCTTCAGAAACCGTTTACTCACGAAGCGCTCGAACGAAGTGTTTGCGAAGCTCTTGAACTTATCCCCTGATTTGACCCAAATCTCATATTTTCTCTTCGCCCTCTGCGTCCGCCGTGTAAATTCTTCCTGGAAAACTTACGACTCGAACATAATTTTTTAAAACTCCTGTAACAAAACATTGATTTGGCACCAGATAATGCGTTGATCTAAAATGGGCGTCGGTACCTGTCGGCCGGAATCGGTAATTGGGGGTGGACGGCCACTTAGGTAGAAAATAAACGGGGGTGTGGACCATAATGAGACACAATGGCCGTGTTTTTCTGTGTTCCGCAATTGGAACTTTGGTCATTCTTTGCCTGCTCGGCGGTTTTTCCGCCCCGGCGTATAGCCAATCCCAAGTATACGGAGCGATCAACGGGGTCATCACGGATCCCAACGCTGCCGTAGTGCCAAACGCCACCGTGACAGCCACGAATGAAGGCACGAACGCGGCCGCAACCGCTACGAGCGATTCGATCGGTGCCTATATCATCAGCAATCTGCAGCCGGGTACCTACGTCGTGGAGACCACCGTTTCAGGTTTTGGCCCGTATAAACAGAGGGGCGTGGAGGTCCAAGTCGGTCTCTCGACGAGCGTGTTCGTTCACTTGACGCTGGCAGGCCAGAGCGAGGCCGTTACGGTGACCAGCGAAGCCCCGGTTATCAACACGGAACAGAGCGTCTTCGCCACCAATATCGACGATACGGCCATGGCAAACCTGCCCATCAATGTGCGCCGGTGGTCGGGTCTTGCACTTATGACTCCAGGGGCGGTCCCCGACGGCACGTTTGGCGATATCTCGTTCCGGGGCATAGGCTACATGTTTGACAGCAACACTGTCGATGGTGGCGCGAACACGCAGGCGTTCTTCACGGAAGAGGTAGGCCGTACCCGCATGGCCTATTCAACCAGCATGCTTTCAGTGCAGGAATTTCAGGTCACCGATTCCAATTATTCGGCCGAATTCGGGCGATCGGTGGGCGGCGTAATCAATGCCGTTACCAAGAGCGGCACCAATTCTCTCCATGGCGACGTTTTTTATTATCTGCGGGACAGCACGATCGGCGGGGCGTTTGCGCCGTTCGCGACCGGTGCCGTTCCCCAGTCTAACGGCACCTATGTAACGCAGCCCATCAAGCCCCTGGATATTCGCGACCAATTCGGCGCGGATGCCGGCGGCGCAATTATCAAGGACAAGCTCTTCTGGTATTTCGACTTTGACGACCAAAGACGAAATTTCCCTGCCGTTAATATTCCTACGACGCCGAACAATTTCTTTCAGACGATCACGGTAGCTGCGCCTGCATCTTGTACCGGCGCCACATTGAGCGGTTCCGGCGCTCCCAAAATACCTATCGGGCAAATCCTGGATTGCCGGGGCTTTAACCAGGCGGAAGTTAACTCGGCGATCGCCTTCCTCGATTCCACGACAGGTACGTCTGCTCGCCAGGGCAATCAGACTATCTTTTTCCCGAAGATCGATTGGAAGCCCAATGCCAATAACACCATCACAGGTTCGTATAACCGAGTCCGCTGGGACTCGCCCTACGGCGTTCAGACTGGCAGCGTCGTCGCGCGATCGATCGACAGCAACGGGAACGACTTCGTCAAGGACGATCGAGCGGTCGGAAATTGGAACTGGCTAATCAACTCGTGGGCGTCGAACAATCTGCGATTCGTGTACAGCCGTGACTTTGAGTTCGAAAATCCCACGGCATCTCTCCCTGGGGAGCCGATCGCTCCGCAGACGGGGCTGGCACCGCAAGTGGATATAAATAGCTGCGGGTTCACCGCCACCGGTGGCACGCTGGCTTGCGGCTGGACGCTCGGTACGCCGTACTACCTCAACCGGGCCGACTATCCGGATGAAAAGCGCTATCAGGTTGCCGACACGTTCACTCTGTCGAAGGGCAAGCACCTTATCAAATTCGGGGTTGATATCTCCTACGTCAGCGACCTGCTCAACGCCTATGCTTCAGGCGATCAATATGGCGAATATAGCTATAGCCAATTTCAAGACTATCTGAGCGATTATATGGTTGTCGCCAATAAGCTTCCGAACCAGGCGTGCACCTCCACGAGTGCGGGGACGACCTATTCCATTCCCTGCTACAACGATTACTTCCAGACGTTCGGGCCACTCGCGTTTACGGTTCCCACTCTGGAGACCGGACTGTTTGTTCAGGACGATTGGCACGTTCTACCACGGCTCACGTTATATCACAGGGCACGGAACAACTGTGATTCGGGGAGGCGCGGGCGTCTATTTTGGCCGCATCAGTAACGAACAGATCTATGAAGCCATGACGCAGACTGGCAATGCGGGCTCGCAACTCAGCCCGACGATTTTCCCAACTACCGGGAGTTCGAATGCAACAGGACTGCCGACGCCGGGCGAACCGATCTATCCAAACATCCTGGCAAGCTATTCGGCCGGTCCGAGCACGAACATTGCGTATTTCCCGTCCGACACCCGTCTGCCGGGAGCGGAGGAATTCGACCTCGTCCTCGAACGCCAGATTGCGCGCGATACCGCTGTATCCCTTTCATACATCGGGAGCATCGGACGCTTCCTGCCGATCGGCGTCAATACCAACCTTCCCGCGCCGACCACTCTAAACTACACGATCGTTAATGGACCGCTAAGCGGGCAAGTGGTTGCCGAGCCTTTCTTTGCGGGCCCCAAGCCAAACCCGGCTTTCAACTACATGGTCATGTATTGTTCCTGCGGTACATCGCATTACAATGCCATGGTTCTGCAGTTCAACCGGCGTATGACCAGCGGCTTGCAATTCAATATGAGTTATACGTACGCGAGTGATACCGACGATGTTGCATCGGGAACCGGCGCCAGCGGCGGCGAAGCGACTTCTCCGGCGATCAGCGGTA
Organism: Candidatus Acidiferrales bacterium; assembly: GCA_050014735.1. Classification (GTDB taxonomy): domain Bacteria; phylum Acidobacteriota; class Terriglobia; order Acidiferrales; family UBA7541; genus Palsa-360. Next base: position 10,208 of record JBEKCU010000179.1, read on the forward strand.
CCGGAAATGGCCCCGTGAATCCATATAACGTTGCCCGGGAGAATGGCACGTCCAATCTCGAAGTCAGAAACCGTTTCGTGGGCACGCTCGTATGGCAACCTCCTTTCTTTGACCACAGTTCAAATGCTGTGTCGCGAGCGCTTCTATCGGGGTGGATTATTTCCCTGAACCAAACTGCGGAATCCGGCCTGCCCTTTATTCAGACGATTTCGGGAAATGAGCCTTCCGGTTTGGGCGCAACTATCAGTTCAGGCGGGCCCTCGGGTGGAGCGACATCCACACGCTTCATACTCGTCGCCAAGAACTCCAACTTCCTTCCCCCCACGGTGAATACGGATATCCGGATCGGGCGGACTTTCCACGTGCATGAGCGTTTTCAGACGGAGCTCAGCTTCGAAGCATTCAATCTCGCCAACCACGTCAATTACACAGGGGCGACCGGAACCGCGTATTCCACCGGTGGAACCGCTGCGGCTCCCACGCTCACGTACAGCACGTCCTTTGGGAACCTGACCTCAGCCAGCAATGGCGTGTACCTCACACAGCGCCAACTGCAGCTGGGGGCAAAGGTTTCCTTCTAGAGCGTTTTCGACTTGAGTGTTTATAATTCGATAGTTGCTGTTACGATTGTTATTTGGGGAATGTTCACGATCCCGGAATTCAACACAAAGTTCACAGAAGGGCACGGAGAAAACCGGGAGCGTTCCATATCCAGTAAGGCTAAGAGTCGTTTCTCCCGATTCTCCGTGTCCTCTGTGCTCTTCGTGTGCTCTGTGTTGAGATTTGCAAGCCGGGCGGATTCGATCGAGCGTAAGTACTCAAGTCGAAAACGCTCTAGTTCTTTCCTCATCGCGAGGGCGCGCTTCGACGGCGCGTCCTCGGATGTCTCCCTCCGCGCGTAATCCGAGGACAATATGGGCGCAGCAGCGTCGCGTCCAAACTGCGTACTTGCCTTACATAGGTCTTGGTCCGGAAGGCCGCGCGACCTCCACGGCCTGACGCGTGAGCATTCCCCGGCTGCGGGCAGTGAGTTCGTCGAATTCCCGAATTCCCAGCAACTTTGCCGCGATGAGCAGAAGCGCAACACCCACAACTGTTACGATCGACAGCAGGGCGAACGCTCCGACGGTCGTATGCCAGGCAAAGTGCGGCTCTAGAAAAAGTTGCAGACGATAACAGACCCACGCAATCGCGCCAGAAGCCGTGCAGATCTTAAGGAAGAACAGAGTGATGGTCCCGGCTTCGCGGTTGTGCGTTCGCCGATTCAAAAGCACGAACAGCATCACTGTATAGACCGTAATACCTATCGAGCTTGCCAGCGCGAGGCCGATATGCCCTTCGCGCCGCACCAGAAGCCAATACACCGGGAGATTCGCAAACGCGAGGACCGTACCCACGACTGCGGGCGTGAGCGTGTTTCGCGTGGCATAAAATCCTCGCGCCAGAATGTTTTGCGCGCCCCATGCAAACATGCCGAGGGAAAAAAAGACGAGCGTGCCTGCGGTGGCCGCGAAATCCTGTCCGCGCAGACGCGTGTGCGAGAAAACCAGGTAAACGACCGGCGAGCTTTCCGCGATGGTGAGCGCCGAAATGGGCACCAAAAGCGCGATCATCCATTTCATGGTCGTGTTGAGCAGCCGGTTCAGCTCATCGATTTTTCCTTCGGAGTATAGCTGCGCGAGAAAGGGAAATGACGCTACTCCGACGCCCTGTCCCACGACCCCGAGAGGGACGCGCATAAGCGTCTTGCCGTAGCTGAGCCATGTAATTGAGGCGGGCTGCAGGTAGGAGCCGAACCAGCGGATGATCCAGTCGTCGGTAAAAACAAGCGACAGCGCCAGCATGATGGGAACGGAAAGCTTCAGAAAAAGGATGAATCCCGGGTGACTCAAATTGAGATTGGGCCGAAATCGCGCTCCGGCCGAAATTGCGCCAAACACCTGAAGCAAAAGATTGCCTAAGAGCGCGCCAACGAGCACGCCGACCGCGAATCCGGTCATGCCGATGCGCGACGCCAGCAAAAGACCGCCGAGGACGATCATTACGTTGTACACGACGGGCGCGAGTGACGGGATCAGGAAGCGTCCCTTGGCATACTGCACGGCGCTAAGAATGCTGCCTTCGTAAAAGCAGAACTGCGCTGGCAGCATCAGCCGTGTAAGAAAGATCAGACGGTCGCGCTCCGCCGGCGCGAATCCCGGTGCGATCAGATGGGCGAGCTGTGGTGCGAAGATCTCGCCGACCACGATCAGAACCGCCAGCAGCGCGCCCATGAATGTCATCACCGTCGAGAAAACCCACCAGGCCTCGTCCTCGCGCTCCTCGGCGGAATACTTGGCGAAAACCGGAATGAATGTTGCGCTGAGCGAGGCTCCTGCCACGAGGTAGTTCAAAAAATCGGGCAGTGTGAACGCGGCATAATACGCGTCCGTCATCGCATTTGAGCCAACCTGGTGCGCCACGGCCCACTCGCGTACGAATCCGAGCAGGCGGCTGGCCAGAATTCCAGCCATCACAATGCCGGTGGAAGTGAAGACGCGGCGATGAACGCTAGGCTCGCTCACGCAAGTAATGGTAGAGGTTTCAGCGGAGTTCGCCTAGCGCGTTCGTCGACAGGTGAATCGAAACTGTACTGGAGGTTGCCGGCGGCAAAACAATGAGCATTGACGCAAGGATGAAAAAAATCCGTAAACATTTACTTCCAAGTCCCACCTAAGCAATCTACTCCCTAGTTCGCTCTAATGGAATGCTCGCGCCTGCCGATATTTTAAATATAGAGGTGGCTGCGGGTCATCTAAGCTCGATCAGGGGTACAGACGAGCCCTGCGCCTTCACTTGGGAGGCGGAACATGGCCGTATCCGGTGTCGATCATCAATCAAGTCACAGTATCCGCGAGGATTTCGAGCAGCAGGGAACACAAACCGCGACGAGCGATCAGCGGGCTAAACGTTCTGATTGGAATTCGAGCGGGGACTCATGGCGAAACTTCGACTCACGATTCACCCCTTCGAGCGCAACTAGCGGCCAGGATTCTCAGGAAAACACCGGCACGTATCAGGTAACCCAGGTCCAGGTCTTTTCTGCTGCAGCCTTGCTTCTGTTGGGGGGCTCATCCAACCAGAGTGCGCCAATCATCGGCACGAACTCGACCGCATCCGCCCAAACATCGCCCGCAATTTCTCAGGCCAGTCAGCCGGCTGGCTCTGAAACTGCCGTCCAAACTGTTACTCCCGGTGGTACGACGACGCCGGCGTCGACACCACCGGTTACAACGGTGCCAATTTCAACCGCGCCGGTTACGACAACTCCAGTCACGACCGCGCCAGTCACGACAAGTGGATCTTCGTCGAATACGCAGGACCCGCTCCAGGCCCTGAATAGCGCGCTGCAAACCCTCGGTCTAAGCCAACAGCAGATTCAGGCGTTCGATCAGGTCGCGAATTTTATTGAATCAGTCAGTCCGGCAGCGTTCGCAGACCTCGTCCAACAGTTCCAAGCTCTGGCGCAGCAATCGTCTCAGGGCTCTCAAAGCTCGACGGCCGCGGTCGCCACCGATTCGACGGCTACTCCGAGTCCTGAGGCCACTTCAGCGCTTGCATCGTCAAGCGTAGCTCCAACGGTGACAGCCCCGACATCCACCCCGTCGAGCCCAACCCCGGCCAATAGCGGTACTGCTTCCAGCACGGCCCCACCAAGCGGCACCTACCAGATCCAAGAACTCGCCATCCAATTTTCAGGCATCGACGTGCAGAGCAACACGGGAAGCACAAATGGGAGTAGCGGGAGTTCGGGCGGGACGTTTGACCTTTCCGCCTTCAATCTGAGCATCAAAGAAATCAACGTCACATTGGCCGATGGAAACGGCCAGACTGCGCAGATAACGACTGCTACGCCACAGGCCAATAGCGGCTCCTCCACCGGACAAACTTCGGTGCCCTCCGCTACGTGAAAGCTGCCGGGCGATAGGATACTCACGCCATAGCCGAAGTGAGGTCAATACGCCTTCCCGGCTTTTGATGTTTCGGATTCCAGCGGCGCACGCGCCGGAGAACCCAGCGGCGCGGCACGCAAATACTGCACCGGCCAGCTCATAGGCTGCTTCAATTCGCGCGCCGTCCGCAGGGGCCAGTATGGATCACGCAGGAATTCGCGGGCCATGAAAACCAAGTCTGCCTGATTTCTGGCCAGAATTTCCGCGATTTGTTCTTTCGTCTCAATCAGTCCGACTGCGCCGGTCAGGATGCCGGCGTCGCGACGAATGCGTTCGGCGAAGGGAACTTGAAAGCCGGGACCTGGGACGACTTTTTGATCGTGCACGAGTCCCGCCGAGGAGGAGTCCACGAGGTCCACACCCAGCGGCTTGAGTTGCTTTGCCAGTTCCACGGACTCGTCCACGTTCCAGCCGCCATCTTTCCAGTCGGTCGCCGAGATTCGAATGAACAGAGGAAGATTGTCCGGCCACTCCTTACGAATTGCGGAGACAACCTCACGCGCGATGCGCGTCCTGTTTTCGAACGAGCCGCCATATTCGTCAGTTCGGTCGTTGCTGAGAGGAGAGAAGAATTCGTGGAGCAGATAGCCGTGCGCGCCGTGAATCTCGACGATTCGAAATCCGGCTTCGAGCGCGCGGCGAGCCGCTTGGGCAAAGGCGTCAACGATTTGCTGGATGCCTTCCTTCGACAATGCTAGCGGCTTGGGGTATTTTTCAGAGTACGCTAGACCGCTTGGAGCCAAGGGTACCCAACCACCATCGGCGAGCGAAACAAGACTTGAGCCCTCCCAGGGCCTTTGCGTGCTGCCTTTGCGGCCTGCGTGCGCCAGTTGGATTCCTGGCACGGTTCCCTGAGCCGCCAGGAATTTAACGACTCGCGCGAGGAATTCAATGTGCGCGTCCTTCCAGATTCCGAGGTCTTCGGGGCTGATGCGTCCTTCGGGTGTCACCGCGGTGGCTTCTGTAAAGACAAGGCCCGCACCGCCTACGGCCCGGCTTCCAAGGTGAACGAGATGCCAATCGTTGGCGAAGCCGTCCCCGCTGGAATATTGACACATCGGCGAGACAACAATTCGGTTTTTGAGTGTAATGCCACGAATTGGAAGTGGGTCGAATATGAGAGCCATGGTTTCCTTTAGGTTGATTTCCGAAGTTGTTAGATTCGCCGGTAATTCTGTTAGGCTCCGAATAGAACAGAAGCTGAGTTGATTGGATGCGACTCGACACCCGCAAGGTGCAGATTCTCCGTGGCGTCGGCGTCTCGCCGGCGGGGT
>JBEKCU010000180.1:0-9523 GCA_050014735.1 Candidatus Acidiferrales bacterium
CGAGTGACTACGCGCCTGTTCTCGCTGTCCGGATGGGGCAGCCCACTTCCGGGCAATCGCGAGTTGTGATCGATCTTGCGAAGCGCCTTCCGTTCAGCACCGAGACGGATGGATCGAGCGTGATCGTATCCTTTTCCTCTGACGCTGTTCTGGCGACGCCGGCCGCATTGCGGCCTCTTCCGAAGACGAAACAACATAAATTGGCGCCAGTCAATGTTCCAGATATGCCGCTTCCTGCCTGGCTGACGAGCAAGGATTTTGGTTTCGCGAGCCCCGCGAGCATGCCGCCGGCGCCTGAGCCTCAGAATCCGCCAGCAGCAGCGATGCCTCACGCTGCAACCCCCATGCCTGACAAGAGATACACTGGGGATCCGATTTCCGTGAATTTGAAGGATGTGGACCTTAAGGATTTCTTTCGGCTGATTCACGAAATCAGTGGATTGAATGTTGTGCTGGATCCTTCTGTCCGTGGGACAGTGACACTTGTGCTGGACGAAGTGCCTTGGGATCAAGCGCTTGATATCGTGTTGCGCAATAATGGACTGACTAAGGAAATCGATGGCAATGTTCTGCGGATCGCAACACAGGACACATTGAAGCATGAAGCCGATCAGCGCCGGGAGCTCTTAAAAGCGCAGAGCGACGCCGTTGACACCGTGACGGTGACCCGTGTACTAAGCTATGCACAAGCGAATACCATGGTGGCGACACTGAAAAAGTTTTTGACCCCGCGCGGCGATGTCTACGCTGACATCCGATCGAACACCCTGATTGTCCGGGACATTCCTACTTCGATTCCCAAGATTGACGACTTACTGAGACAGCTCGACCGAAAATCGCAGCAAGTTGAGATCGATGCCAGGGTTGTTCAGGCATCTCGTTCGTTTGCACGTGAAATCGGTACTCAGTTTGGATTTTCAACGCCTACCGGTGCGACGGGGAACACGGTAATTGGAGGGCTGGTTGGAAAGTCCACCTTCCTAAGTCCCGTGATCCACTCGATCGCCCCGCCGCTCTCGTCAGTTTCGGGAACCGGAAACTCAATTCCTCTCGCTACAAATCTTGGCGCGACGGCGCCGAACAGCGGACTCACGTTCTCAACGCAGGGTCACAATTACGCCATCGATTTTATTCTCAGCTTGATGGAAACGCGCGCCGCGGGCAAGGTGCTTTCGGAACCGAAGGGCGTGACGCAGAACAATGAGAAGTTGACGGTCAAACAAGGTACTCAAATTCCGATTCAGACGAATATTAACAACACCATTTCCGTGCAGTACGTGGACGCTGTTTTGAAGCTGGAGGTCACTCCGCAGATTACTGCCGAAGGCACGGTATTCCTTGACGTGGTCGTGGAAAATACGCAGATCGCTCAAGGTATTCCGCTCGTTCAAGGGACTCCTGCACTTGCCACTCAGTCCACCCAAACCAAGGTGCTCATTAATGACGGCGGCACGGTGGTTATCGGCGGCGTGGTTGTCACTCAGCAGAATACAAGTGTCGACCAAGTGCCGCTTCTGGGCAGTGTTCCTCTTATCGGGAATCTGTTCAAGCACACCACGATCACCGTATCGACGCAGGAATTGTTGTTCTTCCTGACGCCGCGCATTTTGCCGGGCTGAACCCCGCAGAGTACAATATCGGACGACTCGGGAGGAGACCTCGGTCTCCTCCCTTCTTTTTATGCGGACTCACGCCACCACACGATTAAACCGGCTGCGCCACGCGCTTGAAGCCCAGGGAGTAAGCGCGCTGCTCGAAACTCATCCGCCGAATATCTACTACCTGAGTGGTTTCTCGGGCGATTCAGGGGCATTGCTCATCGACTCCTCGTCAGCTACGTTATTCACGGACGGAAGGTTTACCCTACAGGCCAAGGAAGAGTCGCCAGGATTCCGTGTACGCATCCATCGCGGTCCGCTCTTGGAGGCGGTAGGAGAGCATTTACAGAAGGGACGCAGCCGGGTGGCTGTATCTCCTTCGCACGTTAGCTTGGCTGGTTGGAAAGTCATAAAGAAGGCAGCTGGGAAAAATGTCAGCTGGGTGGGAGTCGATGGAATTGTGGATCAGCTTCGCGCCGTCAAGGATTCGTTCGAAATAGAGCGGATGAGAGACGCCGCCCGCCTGGGCTCGGAAGTCATGGACGAAACGATTCGTCTGATCCGGCCCGGAGTCACGGAACTCGATATCGCCGCTGAGATTGTGTACCGAATGCGCCGGAAGGGTGCTTCGGGGGAGTCGTTTGAGGCCATTGTTGCCGCGGGACCTCGATCGGCGTTGCCTCATGCGCGTCCCACGGCGCGTCAAATTGGGAAAAACGAGTTGGTCGTGCTGGACCTCGGTGCTATACTGCGCCACTACTGTAGCGACCTTACTCGCACTGTACATGTAGGTCGCGCACCTGCAAGGGTTCGCCGCTGGTACGAAGCTGTCCTGGAAGCGCAGGGAGCGGCGAGAGACGCTGTGAAGCACGGGGTTCGGGCTGGTGAGGTGGACGCGGCGGCCAGAAATGTTCTGCAGCGCAAGGGGTTTGGTCGTTACTTTGTCCATAGCACGGGTCACGGCGTTGGCCTGGAAATCCATGAGGGGCCCCGGATTGCGCGGGATCAGAAGAAGAAACTGGAGGCTGGAAACGTGGTTACCCTGGAACCCGGTGTGTACGTTGAAGGCGTCGGAGGCATCCGTATTGAAGATGAAGCCCTCGTTACCCGTCACGGCACCGAAATCCTGACGACTCCCCCTCGGGAATTCCTCGAACTCTGAACATGATATGAAGGGATCCAAAAAACAGCCGCAGTCGTCTGAGATTGCCGTGTCCGGGGTAGACCTCGGTCAGTTGGAACGTTTGTTGAAGTTCATGAGCGAGAACGGCCTTGAAGAGTTCGAGTATGCGCACGGGGATCTGCGCATTCGGCTAAAGAAGGCCGCTGCTCCCTCATCAGTACCCTCGAATTTTGCGTTACCTCCGGCACAGGCCGCCGCGGCGCCCCCGGCATTATCGCTGGCAGCATCGACGCCAGAAACAGCCCTTTCCGTCGCCCCGGCTCCCGGTCCGCCTGCAGCCGCCCCTGCGGAGGAGCAACAGCACATCATAAAATCGCCCATCGTTGGCACTTTCTACGCCGGTCCAAGCCCTGAGGCAGGGCCCTTCGTCAAAGTGGGCGACATGGTCGAGGTGGCCCAGACCGTTTGCATCATCGAGGCCATGAAATTGATGAACGAAATTGAAGCGGATATCAGCGGGGAAGTCTCGCGAATCCTGGTCGAGAACGGCCAACCGGTGGAGTACGGCGAACCGCTGTTTGCGCTGCGGCCCACCGGAAAAAAGAAATAATCGGAATGATGTCGCTTCCACCGGCCTGATATGTTTCGAAAAATCCTCATTGCCAACCGCGGTGAGATCGCCCTTCGCATTATCGATGCGTGCAAGGAGCTGGGCGTCGCTACCGTGGCTGTTTATTCCGAAGCGGACCGGAACTCCCTGCACGTCAGGTTTGCCGACGAAGCCGTATGCATCGGGCCGCCCCGTTCGAGCGAAAGTTATCTGAACATTCCGCAGGTGATCAGCGCGGCCGAAATCACCAACGTCGACGCGATTCATCCTGGATACGGATTTCTTTCCGAAAATGCGAATTTCGCCGAAGTGTGCGAAGCTTCGCGCATCACTTTCATCGGTCCTTCGCCGGATTTGCTGCGGATGATGGGCGAAAAAGACCAGGCGCGCCGCGAAATGGCTGCCGCAGGCGTGTCTGTCGTTCCGGGTTCGCAGGGAATTGTGCCGGACGAAGCGGCCGCGCTGGCGGAAGCTTCGCGCATAAAGTATCCCGTCATTGTGAAGGCATCGGCGGGGGGCGGTGGCAGAGGTATGCGAGTTGTCCGGAGCGAACAGGAACTCCCCACGGCTTTCTCGACAGCTCGGAACGAAGCGCAACAAGCATTTGGCGTGCCCGACGTGTATCTCGAAAAATTCATCGAGCGGCCGCGCCACATCGAATTTCAAGTATTGGGAGACCGTCACGGACACGTCATGCATTTGGGTGAACGCGAATGCAGCATCCAACGGCGCCATCAGAAACTCATCGAAGAATCTCCGTCGCCTGCGATCGGTCCGAAGCAGCGCACGGAGTTGGGCGGCCAAGTGGTGGAGGCGCTCACGCAAATCGGATACAGCAGCGCGGGCACGGTCGAATTCCTGATGGACGAGGACGGCTCGGTTTACTTCATCGAGATGAACGCCCGTATCCAGGTGGAGCATCCGGTGACGGAGATGGTCACGGGCGTCGATCTGATAAAATCGCAAATTCGCCTTGCGGCGGGCGAGAAGCTGAAGGAGGTAGTCGGGAAATATGCCACGCGAGGGCACGCAATTGAATGCCGCATCAACGCCGAGGATCCGGAAACCTTCGTGCCTTCGGCCGGCCGCATCACGGTGTTCCGGACGCCCGGTGGTCCCGGGATTCGAGTGGATACAGCCGCGCACGCCGATGGAGTGATTCCGCCGTACTACGATTCTCTTGTCGCGAAACTCATCGCCTTCGGTGACACTCGGGCCGAATCCATTGCCCGAATGCGCCGCGCGCTCGAGATGTTTGTGGTCGAGGGAATCAAGACTTCCATCCCTCTTCATCGCAAAATCATGGCGGACCCGGATTTCGCGGAGGGGCGGCTGGACACTCATTTCCTTGACCGATTCGCCACACTGCCCGTTGGATAGGCCATATGAGCCTTGTCTTCCCTCGCCTCTATGCCATAATCGACGCTACTTCGCTCACCATGCCGGGGCTGGCTTTAGCCGAGGCTCTGGCAGGATCCGGGGTCGAGCTGATTCAATACCGCAATAAGACGGCTGCCTCTCGCCAACTGTTTGAGGTTTCCAGGCAACTTTCTAAAACTTTGCGCCCGCGTGGCGTGCGACTCATTGTGAATGACCGTCCGGACGTGGCTTTGCTGTCAGGCGCGGGAGGCGTGCACGTGGGGCAAGAAGATTTGGGCGTGGAGGAAGCGCGCGCCATTGGCGAAAACGCCAGCTTGAAAGACTGGTGGGTGGGAATTTCGACGCACACGCTGGAACAGGTATCGGCGGCGGACCGAACTTCCGCGGACTACATCGCATTCGGCCCTGTTTTCCCGACGAGCACAAAGCAGAATCCGGATGCGGTGGTTGGAACGGAGTTGTTGCGGCGCGCGCGTCAGTTGACATCAAAGCCTTTGGTGGCCATCGGCGGAATCACGCTGCAACGCGCGGCAGAAGTTTATCGCGCGGGCGCGGATTCACTGGCCGTAGTTCGCGATCTCATGTGCGCTCCGGACCCTGGCGCAAGGGCGAGCGAATTCCTCGAAGTGGCGGTTTCCTCAGAGTCTCGCCGAGCGGATTAAGGAGCGGCCGAATGCCTAACGTCAACCCGCCCGTTGCTCCCGCTCTATCAGCCGATAGGCAGACTCACGCTGAGTCGCCCGGTTTGATTCGCGGCCTGGGCCTCTTCGATTCGACGACAATCGTCATCGGTTCGATGATTGGCTCGGGCATCTTCATTGTATCGGCCGACATTTCTCGCAACACGGGTTCCACGGGCGGCCTGCTTGCGGCGTGGATCATTACAGGCCTGATGACGATTGCCGCGGCGCTTTCCTATGGCGAACTCGCGGCCATGATGCCGAAGGCGGGCGGCCAATACGTCTACCTGCGCGAAGCATTTTCGCCACTCTGGGGTTTTCTATACGGCTGGACGCTTTTTCTCGTCATCCAAACGGGGACCATCGCGGCGGTTGCGGTCGGTTTTGCGCGATTCCTGGGCGTAGCGTGGCCCGCGATTTCTCCCGGTAGGTGGATTATCCCGCCGGTCGCGCTCTCGGAAAAATATGCGCTCAGTCTTTCCGTGCAGCAATTTGTGGCGCTTCTCTTGATCGTTTTCCTGACGCTGCTGAATACGCGCGGTTTGAAACTTGGGAAGTGGATTCAGAATGTATTTACTTCAGCGAAGACGCTGGCGCTTGCCGCGCTGATTTTGGCGGGACTATTTTTCGGGCGAAACGCCGCCGCGATTCATGCGAATTTCGGCAGCCTTTGGGCGCTTCACGACCCGCAGACGATCCAGCCTGGAGCGGATTGGCTGAAATCGTTTATTCCTTCGATAACGGCCGCGTCGGGCGCGTTCGGTTTGCTGATTGCATTCGGCGTTTCGCAGGTGGGTTCGCTCTTTTCCGCTGATGCTTGGAACAACATCACGTTTACCGCCGGGGAAGTGAAGAATCCGCGCCGCGATATTCCGATTTCGCTGGCGGTGGGGACGGGGATCGTCATCGCGCTCTATTTCCTGGCGAACGTGGGCTATCTTTCAACGCTTTCACTGCACCAGATTCAGACGGCACCGGACGATCGCGTTGCGACAGCGACCTTGGCCATGATTTTCGGAAACAGCGGCGCGACGCTGATGGCGCTAGCGATCATGGTCTCAACATTCGGTTGCGCGAACGGGCTGATTTTGGCCGGCGCGCGCGTGTATTACGCGATGGCGCACGATGGATTGTTTTTCCGTAGCATCGGCCGGCTCAATGCGAATCATGTGCCCGCGATGGGGTTGCTGTTACAGGGCGTATGGGCCGGGATTCTGGTATTGCTGCGAACCCGGCTTGTGGACCCGCAGTCAGGCGCGGTAAGCTACGGAAACCTCTACGGCGTCTTGCTGGATTACGTGATTTTTGCCGCCCTGATGTTTTATGTCCTTACGATCGCCGGAGTCTTTGTTCTGCGCCGAAAACGGCCCAATGCCGAGCGTCCGTATCGCGCGTGGGGTTATCCGGTTGTTCCGATTCTGTATATCGTCACTGCTTCCATCATTATGCTGATTCTGATTTTGTATCAGACGCAGGACACCTGGCCCGGTTTGTTGATTGTGCTTCTCGGGGTGCCGGTGTATTGGATATGGTCGCGACGCGGCGCGGGTGCCGAAAGTCCACGCGTCTGAAAACGCGGACGAATGTGAGGGTTGCAGCGATTGAATTCTTGAGGTTGTAAAAGGCGGGTATGGCTAATCAATTATTCCAGGTAAAAACCCACGAGATGCTGCTGGAAGAACTACGGGGCGAAAATCGTTTGCATCGGGTATTGGGTCCGATCCAGCTTTCGAGCCTCGGCGTGGGGGCCATCATCGGCACGGGCATTTTTGTGCTGACGGGGGTTGCTGCGCATGACCTTGCAGGGCCCGCTCTCATGCTCTCGTTCGTTGTCTCCGGTATCACATGTGTTTTCGCGGCCCTTTGTTATGCGGAGTTCGCGTCCATGGTGCCGGTGGCGGGATCGGCATACACTTACGCGTTTGCAACCTTGGGCGAGTTGTTTGCTTGGATCATGGGATGGGATTTAATTCTTGAGTACGCGGTGGCATCGGCCACTGTCGCTCACGGTTGGTCCGCCTACTTTCAGAGCTTTCTCGCGTTCTTCCATGTCAGTTTGCCTCACGCTTTCACCAGCGCGCCGTTCGATTACGATTTGGCCGCGGGTCGCCTTATTTCGACCGGAACATGGTTCGACCTTCCGGCAATTGTCATCGCCGCGCTCGTTACGATCATTCTGGTGAAAGGCATCCGTGAAAGCGCGAGCGTGAATACCGCAATTGTCATCCTGAAACTGGCCATCGTTTTCTTCGTAATCGGAGTTGGCGCGATGTATGTTCATGCGTCCAACTGGAGTCCCTTCGCTCCCTTCGGCTTGAGCGGACTCAGCTTCTTCGGACACACCGTGTGGGGACAGGCAGGTCCCGGGGGAAAACCTCAGGGCATGCTTGCTGGCGCTGCGCTGGTTTTCTTTGCCTACATTGGCTTCGATTCGATCTCCACGCATGCCGAAGAGGCTCGCAATCCTTCACGCGACGTGCCTATTGGCATCATGACATCTCTGGTGCTCTGCACTGTCCTGTACATCGCTGTCGCAGGCGTAATTACGGGGATGATTCCGTACAATCAGATCAATATCGACGCTCCTGTGTCTGCCGCGTTCATGCAAGTGGGGCTGCCTTGGGCGCAACTGCTGATTTCGATTGGAGCCATTGCTGGAATCACTTCGGTGCTACTGGTAATGATGCTTAGCCAGCCAAGGATATTCCTGGCTATGGCTCGGGACGGTTTGCTGCCTACCGGTTTCTTCGGCGCAATCCACGAGCGTTTCCGAACGCCCTGGAAATCCACGATCCTGACCGGTTTTTGCGTGGCGTTGATGGGTGCGTTTCTGCCTTTGCGGTTTTTGGCCGAACTGGTGAACATTGGAACGCTGCTCGCTTTCGTGATTGTTTGCACTGCGGTTTTGATCATGCGGCGCACGCATCCCGAAGTGCGTCGTCCTTTCCGCGCGCCGTTAGGCTCAATTGTTCCAGTATTGGGAATTTTGTGCTGCTTGCTCTTGATGTTTTCACTTCCCGTTGCAAACTGGGAGCGTCTCGTCGTTTGGCTATTGATCGGTTTGGTGATTTATTTCAGTTACGGAATCCGCCATAGCAACATCGCTAAATTCAATCGCGCAAAAAATGGCGCGGTCGCGCTCGGGCAGAAGTAAATCGCGCGGCGAAATGAGTAGCACCCGCCCCAGCCCGTGTGGCAACCTTGAATTTCACAGTTTACGTCTTCTGTAAAAGGGCAGAAGGTGAACTGTCCCCACACGCTCCACGCGAACGAATCGTCTTCCGTGAATTCTTCTCTGTGAAACTCTGTGTCCTCTGTGTAAATGCACTTAAAGCCTTAACACCGAGATCACAGAGAGCACAGAGGAAGCCGAAGATCGTTTTAACTCAATGCCCAGATCGGGGCTGCGGCGGCAATTGCGAATTCAAGCAGTTCCCAAGCGGCCCACTTTGGCTATGAGGCGTCCAGGGCCATGGCGACTCGGATGGAGGATGGTGCCGAGGTGACTTCCAGGGGTGGAGATGTCCTCAACAGTATCGAGGGTGGATTCGCTATATCGTGGGATTCTCAACGAGGCTGAATTGCCGCAAGCTATATCAACTGAGGCCGATACACCGAGTCTCAGACAACTGGTTCAATAGACTGTTCCCTCTCTAGGAGCACGAGTCTTTGCGACTTTCCTCTTTCGATGAGTCTTCTGAGCGAGTCCGGCGCGTTGCTTGGCGATATTAGCCGCGATCCTGAGCAACTCACGGCTCAACGCGTCTTCCACTGTTTCCGAACGGCGTTCTCCACGCGCAACGCGGCTGACATATGAGGCATCGAGCCCAAGCCGATCGGCCACCCGCCTGTAAAGCCCCCTGATACGGGATGCCAAGTCATGAGGCGGGCGTGCCATTATCACGTTACCCGCTGCTCGCGAGGCGCGGGATCGCCTTGGTCGTAAAAAGCGTGGTTCTTTCCTAACGCGTTGAGGCATGGGTATCTCCAAGAACGGTCCGGACCACGAATTGTACTCGCCGCACCCGAGCGTCCTGGTGACACTCCAGCGCAGGGGAAAGCTAAGAATTCCTGACTAACCGCAGAACTTTATAACCGTTCCGCCGCACGGAGGTCTGTCAAGTAGTTGACA
>JBEKCU010000181.1:0-14840 GCA_050014735.1 Candidatus Acidiferrales bacterium
AGCCGAGTAGTAATCGTTGTAGTCGAGCGCCGAACTCGTCTCCGAACTGGCGTCGACGGTAGCGTAGCCGCCCGTCAGAAAAATATTGTTCTTCACCAGTGCGCCCGTCGAAGTGGACGTCAAACTGATCACGGCGTTCGTATTCGATGGCCCATAAACCGTATTGTCGTAAATAATATTTCCCACCGACCCCGCGAACGCCATCCCAATGTTATTCGCCTGAGAAACATCGATCAGGTTATCCCACATGGTGATCTGGCTGCCGGTCCCCAGGCCGCTGGCCCCCGCGCCGCCTCCGGCCACTGCGTAAGCGTAGGTGCCATAAAGATAGGAATGAGAAACGGTCCCGGTCGTGCCGCTGTCTCCCTCCAAAATGCCGTAGCCGCCGGGCGAGGCCGCCGTCGAATAAATCAGGCAGCTATCGATCGTGTTGCCGGTCGATCCGCCATGCATCACGATCACGCCCCAGATGCCGGCGGCCAGGTAAGCGGATTTCTCGGTTGTGTCGTTGTAGAACGTCGAGTTCTGCACCAAATTTCCCGTGGTGCCCGAGCCATAAATCGCCAGCGGCGCGGTCCCGTAGGAGTTATACGCAGTAACATTCGTGACGGTATTATTCGTCGCCCCAATGTAAATCGTCAGCGGATGGCGGTAAATATCGTGCGCCGACAGATTCCGCACGATGCTGTTGCTGCCGGTGAGGTACAGCCCGCCGAGCGTGGCGCTGCTCGTGTTGTAGGTTTCCGCCTGATCCACGGAATCGATGATCAAATACGATTTTCCGTTGTCCCAGGCGGTAAACGACGGGCTCGATGACGTAACGTAGCTGTACGATTTCCCGTTGCTGGAAATGTTCGATCCATCCGAGGCATGCAAATACAGATACGTCCCGTCGTAATACCACGAGCCCGCAATCTGTTCGGTGGTGGCCGCGGACGACGCGCTTTTCATCAGCGCATCGTTCTCCCACACCGCCACCGGAGCAGTCCCCAGCGTATTCTTGTACGTGTACTGCGTGGTCTGAATCGCCGTGATATTCGCGATCACGCAATTCCCGCCCGAACTGTACCCGGTCACGCTGGCCGATTGCGATTGGTCCGGCCCGGAAAAATTCGACCACAGCGTTTCCGCGTTGTTGCTGGTGTACTCGACGTTGCGCGCGGTCGTGTAGATCGTCACAATCTGATCGACGGAATCGCTCAGCGAATAGGTAATCTGATCGGATGTAGCCGTGGCGCCGGCCGCCACTGTCGTGCCATTATTTCCGCCGCCCCAGGTAACCCGCGTGATCGAGCTGGTATTCGGCGCTGTCGCCGCCGGTCCAATCCCCGCCCCCGTAATGTTCAATGCCACGCTCGGCGAAGCCTTCACACTGATCGTAATCACCGAAGCATTCGCCGTGATGTCCGTATGCCCGATTTGCTGCCGCCAGTTTCGCGTGGCGCTGTCCGTGCTGGACGCTCCCGAATCCGGCCGCGAAAAAATCGTCGCCGAAGTGTTTGGCGCCAGCGTGTATCCACCCGTGCTAAGCAGCGTCGAACCTTTGAGTATGGGATTCGCTCCGCTACCGTATGCTCCGAACGTGATCGGCAACCCGCTCGATCCGCTCGACGGAACGGTCAGCGAGGTCCCGTACCAAACATCCCCCCGATTAAATAGAATCGAATCGCCCGGCGAAAACGTAGATCCATTCACCTTAGCGATCGTCTGCCAGGGAGTCCCTGAACTTGTCCCGCTATTTGAATCGCTCCCAGCCGCCGCCACGTAATAAGTAGTAGCCGAAGCGGGAAGCCCAAAAACAAGCATCGCCGCAACAATGAAGCCGCCAAGTGTGCCACGTGCACCGACTGGAGACGCCGTACCAGTAGGACAGGCTTCAGCCTGTCTGCCTTTGACTTTCATCACCCTAAGCAAACCGCAAACTCCGCGCCTAACCCGACCCAGCCCTATCCAAAAAATTCCGCACGCGCACCAAATAAACTTTGCCGCGCAGCCCTCTTCAACCCCAGACAGGCTGTCCCTCGTCTCGCCTCGGGATAAAAAGCCTGTCCTACCAACCCCGTCACTGCACCACATAGCTGATCCCGCCGGAAACCTGCCCGGACCCGGAATTGAACATGCACAAATTATCGCCGCTGGTAACTTCCGCTCCCACAGCCGCTTCCCCGCTGCCCAAAACGATCCCGCCATTGGCCGCGAAATTCCATCCTGTAGCCGCAGTCGCCCCTCCGAATCCGCCAAGGCCCGAAGTCCCGGTAGCGCAAACTGAACCAGTGCCCTCAACCAACGCAATATTCGTCGCAGCCGCCACGACCACGTGAATCGAGCAAACATAAATTTTCTTGGACGCTGTCCCGCTCACCAGTTGCGTGTTTGCCGTCTGGTTAATGCTGACGTAAAGTTTCGTCTGCGCCTTGCACGGATCGATCAGCAGCGTATAAGTGCCGTCATAAATCCTGACTCCCTGCCCCGTGGAAAATTGCCCCTGCGGCTCCGCACCCGCCAGCGCCGCGTGTAAGTGCGAAGGAACCCCGCCCACTCCGTGAACTTCCACGGCAAGCACTGGCTTCAAATGCGTCCCTGCCGCATACGCCCGCACTGAATGCTCCGACACCGAACTTGCCGGCATAGATTTCTCAGCCGCGTGGCCCGGCTCCAAGCGCGCTCTGACCGCACGCGCGGAAACGATACTCGCCCGCGTGAATTTCGCAGTCACTCGGCCCGGCTCCCGATGAGTCCTTACCGCATACGCCGGCACCGAAAGCTCGGACATCACGCTTAGTGGCATAATTTTCGCAGCCCCGTGGCCCGGCGAAGCCTCCACCCGTCCGACAAATCCAGGCAACACCGGGAAGCTCAGCGCCGCAAATCCGATCGGAGCCGCGAACGCTATCAACGCGAGTCCGAACATCCACCACTTTTTCCTTCCGCCTCCGCTCCCAACTCCGGGAGCTACGGCGGACTTGTCCGCCTGTTCCCCCGGTTGGTCATCCGCCATTTCGCCCGGCTGTTCGCCTGCCCGTTCGTCTGCCTGTTCGCCTGCCCGTTCGTCCGGCTGGTCGTCCGCCATTTCGGGCGCGTCCGCTGCTACAAAGTTCGGATCGCCAGCGCCGCGGACCAAAGCTGCTGGAACGATCGAAGGAATCGTCGCGTGTGTTTTGTATTCGCTAGCCGTAAGCGTAGCGAAAGCAGCGGGCCTGCCCGCCGCCCCCCTGGCCGAACTGGCGGGCCTGCCCGCCGAAGCTTTAGCGAAGGCGGGAGAAGTCAGCTCAAGCAATCCGCGCAACACCCCAAATTCAACAGCAACCGCCGCCGCTTCATCCATCTTGGCGTCGTCAGAAACCGGCACAACAATCCGCAGCTCCCGCTCCGAATGCACAAGCCCTCCAGGACGATCCACAATCACCGGCCCCCCGGCAAGCCGCGACACATGCCGCAGAACAGCCGCCTCGAGCAAACTATCCACCGAATCGAATTGAATATGCCCAGCCGCCCGTCCGCCTCCAGTAGGACAGGCTTCAGCCTGTCTGCCTTTCCGAGCCGCTGTCTCAGACCGAACGAACGGTTCCGTATGTGTGACAGTCTGTGTGACCTTCCGCGCCCCCGTCGCAGTCCCAGCCATAGCGTTAGCCTCCGCCGCCTCTCCCAGCTCCCCACTCCGCTGAACAGAAAGGCGGGAGGAAGCGCCGCCAACCGACGACGACACTTCCCCGAGGGCAGACTGTTCGTGCGTGGCCTGGTCCGGCGCAGAGGTGGGAAATCCCCCGGAAATCTTTCCCGAGGGATTCAGGGGGTGAGCGGCCGGGGCAAGATCGATCGTAATGGCATAGCCGGAGTGCGGCGCGTGAGTAATCGCCTCAACAGGCAAAAACTCGGTAACCGCAAAACCCGCCATCCGCAGCAAATGCCGGGTCGCGCGAGCGCAATTGTTATCGCCAATGATTTTGATTCGCATGGTTTCCTGGGAAAGATGTGACTGGTGACTCGTGAGTAATGACAGCACCAGTGGCACAGGCTTAAGAGCCCGTATGACAATATGAGAGTCTTTGTGGCTCGCGGCTTTAGCCACGACATAAATCCCGCTGAATTACTGCGGCTTTAGCCGCTGAGGTTCTAATTTCGCAGTTCCCACACAGGCTTCAGAGGCTGTGTGAGAACTTGGGAACCCTTGTGGGTCGTGGCTTTAGCCACGACATTAGACCTGCACAATCAGTGCGGCTTCAGCCGCTGAGTTTCTGATTTTGCTGGTCTCACACAAGCTCTTCAGCCTGTGCCACAGGGAGCTTGCCAAGAAGCTTCACCGCACAAACGTCAACAGTGCCGGACCCGTGCCGCTGTCGGCCTGCAAATACGCAATCGTGTCGCCCGCATGAAATCTCATCCCGGAGCCGCCATCCTGCACTCCCGAGTCGTGCCTGGGCGCGGCGATCGTCTCGATACTGCCCGCGGGAATCGTGTCCTGCGTGGCCGCATTGCCGGAATCGGTACGAATCTGAAGATCCACGAGGACGGAATTCTTGATCGATACGCCCATGCAGTCGATGGGCGCGACGATCGCGGTCCAGGAAACCGTGTCTATAGTGAGTTGCTGCTTGACGTAATTCGGATTGGAAGCCATAGGTTCAAGTGACCCGCGTCACAGACGTCCGTTTCGATTTTCAGGTAAGTTCATGACAGTACAAGGGGGCCAGTATGAAAGCCAAATTCAAAAAGAGCGCCTTCTACGCAAGTCTGGAACATCGAGGCGGAAAAAAGCTGTCCCAGCAAGGTGTCGAGTTTTTTCACAAAATGCACGAAGTCCGCAAACACACGACGCGAGGCTACCGCGGACAAAAGGATTGAGGAGGAGTGAATCGTGACTGGTGACTTGTGTCTGATGACTTGTGACTTATGAATTGCGATTAAAGTCCGGTGATTCGTAATTCGTGAATCGCGATTCATAATTCGTGAGTTGTGATTCGTGAGTGGTGAATGGTGACTGGTGACTTGTGACTAATGAATTGCGATCGAAGTCCGGTGATTCGTAATTCGTGAATCGCGATTCATAATTCGTGAGTTGTGATTCGTGAGTGGTGAATGGTGGCTTATGGCTGGCGGCTTGCGATTAGCGGTCGGTGACTCGCGAGTCATAGCCTGAGGTGTACGATTTGCTCCTGGGGTTCTCGATCCACTGGCCTAAACGATTTCAAGGCGATTTTTGTGGGTCGCGGCTTCAGCCGCGACATTAACGTGCACTGAAGAGAAGGGCTTTAGCCCCTGCCGTCCTAGCGAGAATAGACGGCCAGCAATTGATGAGACGGCTTCAAGGGAAGCGTGGATCGTAACCTATGAAAGGCCTAATCCGAGAAACCAATATTCCGATCTTCACGAGTTGCCAATCACAAGTCACCAGTCACGCTTCACGCCCTACGGCAATATCTTCGCCGTAAGCGATGCGCCGCCCGTCGAAGACGCAACGTTGATTCGCAGGAATCGTGCGCGCACATTGGCGAGCGTGCGCGCTTCGCCGGCGGTAGCAGTCGACGTATCAAGCACGGTGTACTCGCTGTCCACGTCTGCCATCGCCCCTTGCAGAGTAATGCTGATTGCCGATGGAGCCGTGCCAAAGATCGTTTGCCAGCGCACGGTGTGATTTTGGTTGGGCATTCCGGCAGGCTCAGGAATCGCGAATTGCGACCCCGATGTCCCGTTCGACGGAAAAGACTCGGTGTTAAAACTGAATCCAACGTCGCCGGGAAACAAGGAAAGTGGCGAAACAGAGTTGTTATAGGCGGGCATGAGGTCTCCTGAAGATTTTCAAACAATGCGTCCGTGCGAGAGGTAAAATGCATCCCAGAAATTGCAGAATCCTAGGCCAGCCAGGCTGGGAGCGTAGCGGGTGACAAGAGCATTTGCCGCAACTCGGCAAGTCTTGCTTTCTCAGGGGCACACCTCATTGTGAACAGCGTATCGCACCCGAGAGCGCTAAACGTCAAGTGTGGAAGCAGTTCGATAGAGGGTCAGCTGGAGCATGGTCGGTGACTCAACTGCCGAAAGCAGACCGAACACAAAAGGCAATTTCAAATGTTCACACGAGATCGCAATTTCAAACCCGGCCATGAAAAGCGGATTTCAAATGTGAGATTTCAAATTTCAAACCCGGCCGCGACAAGCCCGCGCGCGCCCCAGCGGCCCAAAAACACGAATGCCCGCCAGACTTTCCATGGCGGGCGACTCAACGAATCTTTGTACTTTGACTCAGAATATAATTCCGCGAGCCGGATAGTAGCATAAGCCGGATTTATTTGTCAAGTGATTTGTATAAATCTCATTGCCACGATTCTTTCGGAACTGAGCTCGGCGTAACTAGCATTTGCGTCACGGCTCTGGATCACTAGGTTGGATCGCTGGTTCGCATTACTGGAGGACGTCATGCGTAAGACTATACTGCTCGCGCTTCTGCTCCTGTCCGCGGCCGCATCCGCGGGAGCTCAATCCGCTCAACCGGTAAAGCAAGACCAATTCCCGCCCGATTTCGTCCCGTCCGGCAAACAGATGTTCCGGCAATACTGCGCCGCGTGCCACGGCGTCTCCGCCAAGGGCAATGGCCCGGCCCGGCCCACGCTCAAAGTCCCCGCCGCCGATCTCACGACTCTCTCAAAGCGCCACGGCGGTGAATTTCCCTACGACCTGGTCTCGAACGTTCTGAGATTCGGTCCCGGCCTCACCGCGCACGGTTCTTCCGACATGCCCACGTGGGGACCGATTTTTCAGTACATGGATAACTACAACCAGGCCGCCGTGCAGAAGCGCATCAAAAACCTGTGCGATTACCTGGTCACGTTGCAGGAGAAATAGCCGCGCTGGAAAACAGGCGCTCCGGACGGCGCCAATCGTCGCGCGAGGCAGAACGAGCATCGAATTTCTTGCTGCGCGCCGATTTTCGCCGCAGAACCTGCGCTTCTCACAAACTCGGACGAGATCGCTCGCGAATTCAACCGACACCGGCAAATTGGTGTCGCCGTTGTAAGGGCGCGACGTGTCGTGCCCCTGCGGCCCCCTCCATCGACTTCGGCCTTGGAGCGTTCTTGACCTAAGTGTCTACATTCGGCGGCAGCTGTTTTCGACAACTTTTCGGAATATTCACGATCTCTGAATTCGACACAGAGATTTCCTCCTTCGATATACAAGCAGTATTGTCCAATTCAGAACAGCGACACCGGTCCTAATAAAATTCCCACACTTCACCCATCGTTTTTTGGTATTCTCCCACCAACACCACTTAGTTGTCGGAGGCTAGATGCAATCGGAAACCGGATCCCGGCTTCGCGGGGCTATTTCGGTCTGTCTGTTCGTGGGAGCAGCTTGCCTCTTCGTGGCCGCCGGATATTCCCTGGCCCAAATTTTGATCGCTCACGGCAGCAGCGAGGGAAATATTCTCCGGGGAGGATTCGGTCTTCTTTCGTTTTTTGTCGGCATGTTTCTTCTGGTTACCGGAATCTTGTCCAGGACATCGTAAATCGCCCTGCAAGAGCTCCGTCTCGGTTCCCGTGAAATGTCTTCACCCAACTTTGTTTTGTCGCCGCGTCCAATCCGTTGTAAAGTTGTGTCGCAATTCTAATCCCCTGGGATGGAGCTAATTGTGACTTTCAATCGAATCGCCGGGCCTGTCGCATCGATTTGCATGTATGTGTTCAGCGTCGCCGTCGCAATGCCGATCGCCGCAGCTCCTTCTGCCGCCGGGGCGCGCCCCGCGCAAGCGCAAAAAGACGCAGCCGTTCAATTCGACATCGCCTCCGGCACGAAAGCAACCTACCGTGTGCGCGAGCAGCTAGCCGGCCTCAATTTCCCGGACGATGCCATCGGTTCCACCGAAGGCGTCACAGGAACCCTGGTGCTGCTGCCGGATGGCACTTTCGATGCCGCCAAATCCAAACTCACGTTCGATCTCAAAGCTCTCAAGAGCGACCAGGATATGCGCGACGGCTACGTCCAAGCCCGCACACTCGAGACCGACAAGTTCCCGACCGCTGAATTCGTCCCGCACAAATTGCAGGGCGTCCCGTCTCCGTTGCCCGCTCCCGATCGCCCCACCGGCCAGTCCGGCTTTCAACTCACCGGCGATCTCACCGTCCACGGCGTCACAAAAGAAGTCACCCTGAACGGCTACGCCACCTTTAGCAAGGACCTGGTCGCCGGCCGCGCCCTAACCAGCTTCACCTTCGCCACCTTCGGCCTAACGAAACCCAGCTTGGCGCGCCTGCTCAGCGTGGATGACAAAATCGATCTGGACATCCAATTCCGTCTGAAACGCAATTAATAGCATTTCGATATCGACCGGAATCAGTGGTTCAGCTAGCCGGGCCTTTCTATCCCGAGGCGGGCCGAGGGGCAGCCTGTGTGCTGTGCGTGCATGCCAATTCTCGAATCTGTAATCTCAAATTTGAAGTGCCGAATCTCAGATCTGAAGTCTCGAATCTGAAATTTCCACTTTCAAATCTAAAATCTCCGAGCCTGTAGCCCGCGCCGCTGGCTCACTTACAGATCACGAGGCCCGTGCCGAAGTCTCCCTGAAATATCTCGACGGCGGAAACACGCCAGCCCTCGTCAGCTCCTGCCCCACGCGAGTGCGAATTTCCTCCGCCCAGTCAGCCCACGTAATCTCGCTGATTCCCAGATGCCTCCGCGCCGCCTGATACTCCGCCCCTCCAAGGTAATAAACCCGAAACATCACCATCCGGCTAGCCCCAGTAGGACAGGCTTCAGCCTGTCTGCTGTTGAAGTTGCCGTTGAAGTTGTCTTTGCCTTCGCCGTTGCCGTTGAAGTTGCCTTTGCCTTTCCCGCTGAAGTTACCTTCACCCCTGCCGTCGCCGCTGTAGTTTCCTCTGAACCCGCCCATCAATTTCCCATTGCCCCCACATCCATAGCGGTTCCCGCCGCGAGATCCGCCTCCATACGCCCCCGCTCCCTCACCCAGCGCCCTCTCCCCTGACCGCGCAAAATCCGCGACGAATTCCGCCAGCCGTGGCAACCGATCCGGATGCCAAGTGTACTTCCCTGAAGATTCCAAATTCAGCGTCGGAATCTTCGTGTCAATCACTTCCCGTGCCGCGCGATACACATCGTGACAAACATCGAACGCAAACGTCGCTAGCATGGCCACCCTCCCATACTCCCAGACGTGTACTTCCCTTCCCACAGCATGTTCATCCGCGCAATAAGGCGAAGCTCGACGCAGTCATTCCGTCTACACCACTCCGTTACGGCGACCGTGAACCATCGCGAGCCGCATTGCGCCGCCGATTCCGTTCGAGCGCCTCCGGCTTTACGCGCACGGGCCCGCACACCGGCCCCTGCCCCACCAAGAGTTCGCCGGCCAAAATTTCCGCCTTGTCGCGCCCCCGAAATCCATACGACGCACGGGCCGCCACTGCGCGCTCTCCACGATATGCGCCAGGCGTCCCGTCACCGGCCGAGGCGCCTGCGCAATTCGCGTCGGATCGTTCAGCGGCCAAGCGATTCGTGTCCATCCATCCCTGAATTCGTGCGTGTCTCGGCACATGAATCTGAATCGAAACTGGGATGAGAGTTCGACCGGAGATCGCAGTTGGAATCGAATACGGGCGAGGGATCGGATAATGAATTATATTTTGAATTTAAATTTGAAAAAGAGTTGGGGTTTGACCGAATGACGGACGGGGCAACGGACGGAGAGAAAAGCGTTTGCTCACCTTGCGCATCCCGCCCTTCCGCTTCCAACTCCGTGCCCGAACCCACCGCCGCAGCCGGTTTCCGCTCCCTTTTCCCTTCCCAATTCAAATCCCCATTCCAATTCTGCTCTTGACCCGCCTCAACCCGGGCCTTGAGCCCGGCCTTGCCCTCAATCGATCGATCCTTGAGACCACTCAAACGATCCCGCAATAAATTTTCGGCCTCTCGATTTTGATTCAGGCCGTCCCCCGCCTGCCCAGCGCGACACTCCACAACACCCCCAGAATCCAATCGCCGAATTCCAGCTCCCCTGGAGCATTTCAAATCTGAAATCTCAGATTTGAAATTTCTCTCTCCGTGCCCGCCCGCGCCATCCAAATCGAAACTGCCCGCTCTGCGATTCCCCTCTTCTGCTCGCCCCTCCGTCAAAAACCCTCCGCCCTGCAACCCTGCCCGTCCCCGCGCATATCTCGATACGTACTCCGAAAGCGCCTGTTTCGGCACCGGCGGCGCCAACCGTTCCAACCGCATTCGCCAGGACGGTGGCGGCAACCGCCCAGGAACGTCGCTGCCCGTCCAATGCCCGTAGCGCTTCCCTTCGTGCTCCCAGGCAAACAGCAGCCCCTTATCCTGAAACTCACCAAAAATTTGCTCGAGCCGCTCAATCGAGAGATTGCGCCGGATCGCCGCCACGCGCCCCCAGATCACGCGCAGATTCGTCAGCTCAAAGCACCCCGATGCATCTGCCAGGCCGTAGAGCCACGCATATTCCGCCTGCGCCCACTCCGCGCACGCAGCCAGCTTGTCCGAGCCCCACATCGCGTCAAAGTCAATCACGCGCTTCGGCATATCTCACCTCCAGAATGTCGGAAAATATTGGCGACAAGTTCCAAGCCGGCCTTCCAAGACGCACACGCCTTTTATCCCGAGGCGAGCCGAGGGACAGGCTGTGTGGTTCTAGCGGTGGCGAAATCGAATCCCGCATAGGCTGAGACCGCGTGCCATGTCTCACGCTAAAATTCCGCGAAAGGCCCCGTGCCGTTTCGGCACAATACCGCAAGCCACCTCAACTCACCCGCTAATTCATCTGCTCGGTTGCTGGCAGAAGACGCGATAGCAATTCGATCTTTCACCTCTCTGGTTTGAAACGCTGTCCTTGTCCAGCCCTCAATCCCCGATTTACCTTCCAAATCAAAATCTGCAAATTTCTTCTTCCACCGTGACGCACCCTGAAACTCTTGAATCTTAATCTGAGATTCTTCTGACTTTCCCACACAACGATTCGCAGGCGTGCTCGGATTGCATCCAGCGCAGGCTTCATGCGTCAAACCCGAATTCTCAAATCTGAAATCTCAACTTGGCTCCGCCCCGCCGATCCCCGCGTCACAAAGCTTACGCGATCCCAAATGATCTACTCTTCTTATCGCGCCAAGTTCCGATCGCCCTAGATATTCCCGCCGGTTATCTGCTGTTCGACGCCCCCGCGAGCGATGCGGTATTCCCATACGCACTCCCCTCGCCCATCCACATCCGAGCGCCCCGGACCCGCATCTTCCCGATGCCGCTTGCCAACCTCGAATCCCCCATTTTCCGCCTTGCGCAAATGACGCAACTGCGCGGAGATCGACGCCTCCCCATACCGCGTCAGCGCCCTCAATTCCCCCAGCGTCAGCCACGTATCGCATTCTGCCGCCGACAACATTACGTCCCGAATAATTTCCCGTTGCGAACGCAGCCTCCTCGCATCGTACTCCCCGCACCGTCCTGAAGCAGCGCTGGCAAGCACTACCGCCGGTATCCGCCCCAGGGACAGCGCGGTCGGCGCATGAGCGCTCCCGCCCGCCCGTTCACCGGCATCGACCGATTGTCCAACGAACCTGCTCTTTTCTTGCATGTCGCGATTTCTCGAAAGACCCGATCCGGATTCCATCGTCTCCTCCTATTCAAAATCTCTCGACCGTGACTTCCCGTTCTGTCATGCTAGGCCTGCTGCGATTGTGTCGCTCCAGGCTTTTCTCGCGCGTGCCGGCAATTCTTCCGGGCATGCCGTCTGGCCGGCCATGCGCTCTGGCGAAAAGCCAGCGCGCGCGGGAAAAACCTGCGAAAACCGCCCTCGTTCCAACCTGTCTGCCGCGTTTCTTGCGTGTCCGATAACTCGACGCGAAATTCTGCTTCCCGCCGATCCCTTTCTGCACCGCCTCGCCAGCGTCATATTCTGTTTACTAGCTCGTGAATTCCGGTATCCGAGACCCTGTGCCATGCCCCGATGCCGCCACATTCAAGCTCACATCTCACAGCCGTGCCTCCTGCAAAGCGCACCCCGAACGTCCTATAACATATCAATCAGGTTCCACACCCCTGCGCGCTTAGAGTCCCTAATAGTTATCGGTCGTACTGCTTTGTGTCACCTAAGGCCGGCTCTTTTAGCCTTTTGTGTTCCGCTGCTTCATCGCGCCGTAACACTCCACTTTGCGATCGGACTGTGCGTCTTTGGCGCCAACGCGTTCCATGAAAATGTCGCACCGGAACAATGGCACGTCGAACTCCCCGTTCGTACAGACCGGCGAAGACTCCCGGTTACGTCCCCGCCCTGCACACACCCGATCCCACATCGAACCGGCTCTGGAAACGGTCGCGACCTATTATCTATAGGTATCTCACTCGGCGTGGTTATCATCGCGCACATACCACGGCCCGCATCCTTACCTTGTAGATATCCACAGGCCGAGAAATAATGCTAGACACGATTCGTGCCACCTCAGTACTGTGCGTCCAGCAAGACAAGGGTGCGTCTCAATTACCCACTTCAAAAATGAATCGGAGTCCAGACCATGCCGATATCTCGAATGCGTCCACCGCTCGATTACTTGCGTGAAGCTTCCCCCGCCTCACTTGAAAGTTTCGAGCTCGCCAGATTGAACCACGCCGCGAACCTGCGTCGTGAGATTGGCACGTTGATCGATCAATGGATCAAGGAAACGTCCGAGGCGCTGCTGGCCCGCTGGATGCTCGACAATCGGAGGGCGCCTCTCGATCCCGCGTTTCTCCCGCCTGATATTCTCCAGGCATTTGTCGATCCCACGCTCGCTCCGCCCCCCGATTCGCGGATATCTCCAGCCAACCTGGTCCCTGCTCCTCCCCGTTTCAGCGATTCACGCCGCCCCACAAACAACAACGTCCCGCGAAAGCCCCAAAAACAAAGGCCCGCGGTAGGTGAATAAAACCCATCAAGATTTACCATTGCCCTCATCTGCGCGCGCTAAACTCCCCGCGTTCCTGGAAATCTCCGTCTTCTCGTAAATCGAAGGTCGCCCACGTCTCCTGCAAAATCGCCACCAAGCCCCCGAACCGAAGCAAATATCCGTTCCAAGACGCACTACCGCTTCAAGCCATCGCCAAACTCCGGTACAGTCCCAACCCCCAAACAATCCCGATCGCTAGCACAGGCAGTAACGGGAGACGTCACCACCAAATGCCGTTCTCTCTTTCTACTAAACCCTTCCCGCGATCGCATCGCAATTAATCTCCCGTCCCCTAAACATCCCGGCCAGAAGAATCGTCCCTCATTCCATTCCCTTAAACGGCCCGTAACGCACCGGTTACCCACAACTGAAAGTTGACAACTGAATTAACGAACCACCGAAAACAGCCGCCAAGGAGATCGCGCCACTTTGCACGCCGAATCTCAACTATTCATTCAAATATTCCCCCGATCTTCCCGTCGCCGAACCAAAAACGCTTTCGCGAACATCGCAATTGGCGATCTGACATCCGTTGTCATTCCAGATGACAGTTACAAGTGGCTGAGTCAGTGACTTCTTTCATAATTTACTGACGCGATGCCTTCATCCGAGCGTCGCTAAAGCGTGGATTCTGGCAGTCATACCGCAATCCACTTTCGCTCGCTGTTTTTGACTCAGGACACCAGATAGCACCTCAAATACTCAAGCCCGCTAATCTAAGCAGCAAAAAAAGACCATTCGCGCACCCACCCCGCCACACCGCTAGTCCGCGCACGAATGAATATTGCGCATAAGTTGCTGCTCATGACATCACGCATGTCTTGATCGCATTCGATATGTCTCCATTTTCGTTTATTGTTTATGAGACCATCAGAGGATTTGGATGCTTAATTCTTGTCAGCGTCCTGCGACATTGACGACCTTTCGCACACCTTACATCAACTGCTAAAAACAACCTTAACGCATGTCCGGCCTGGATTAACGGGATAAGCGCTCAATCAGTGGGACGAATTATGGGGCATGGCATCGGATAGACTTCAACGCTGAGGCTTAACTTCTCCAATATCAGTGTGCCGTTTGAAAAATATGTCCACATAATGGCTGGACTTTCGCGAAGATCGAACGCGCCGTCTCCGTCCAGACGAACGGCTGCGCGGGGTTATTGGAAGTTTCATCGTACCGTTCGACTTTCTCGATCAGTTCTTCGGCGCTGCGAGGCCTCCTGCGGCGGACGGTCTGCTGTGTAAATCGATTGAACCAAATCTCCACTTGATTCAGCCACGAGGGATGGGTCGGTGTGAAGTGCACATGGCATCTTGGCCGTGCGGCGAGCCAGCGTTTGACTCGCGGATGTTTGTGCGTGGCGTAATTCTCCACGATGACACCTAAATTATGCGCAATTGTTCGATCTGAGTCCTGTGTGAGTTCCCAATCTGAGGGAGACCTCACATAGCGACCCAGTAAGTTAGTAATAATGTAATGCTTGCTGTGCATAAAATCCCACGCACAGGATTGCCTTTGGATGGCGTCTCTGGAAGCCGCAGATTTGTTGGGGTTCCGCGAACCTTCTCAGAAACCTTGTCTATCGAGGTCTTGGTGACTGTCCTGATTGCTGCGAGTACCCAAGCGGGTGCATCGCGGGTGCCGATTTTATCAATCAGTTCGCACTGAACTCAGAATGGCGTGCATAGCTCAGGTAACAACTTACAAGACCGGGAGAACGCCGACAGAGACCATCAAGCTGAAATTAAAAAAGATCGTGGTAGCCGAAGCTCACTGCTATCGCAACCCTCCGTGCCAACATCTCTGAGACCGTTTTAGTACTCTTAATTAATGAGCAGGGCGAGAAAGAAAAAGGGAAAGATGAACGGGAATTCTCTTGGTTTTGCTTCTTCTGCAAGTTGGGCT
>JBEKCU010000182.1:0-9491 GCA_050014735.1 Candidatus Acidiferrales bacterium
AATGACAACTAATTCTTTGCCAGTCGCATTTGTTTCTTTGCACCGGGGTACCGATTCTGGCCAGGGGGAAGGGGATGAAGCCTGCCATCGATAGAAGTTGAACGGCTTCTCGGCAATGCCCGGGTAGAAGATAACGCTGTCACCGGCCTGTGCATGACTAAGAATGTATTGGGATGCGGACCGCCAATCTTCGCGGCCTACGTCAAAGTCCATCTTGTAGTATGACAGGATCCCCAACAACGAGCAGATTGAGATCGCCACGCCAAAGGCCCAAGCGAGAGCTGCGGGTCGAAATCGAGTAATGCCCGCCGCCACGAGCAACATAAACGCGGGTAAGAAAGGCGTCAAGAAACGGGCAAATATAACCGGATGCCATATTGAGGCTGCAAGGAGCATCCCGACAGGGACAAACAGCCAAAGGACGACGAGAAAGCACCTCCAGGTCTCGTAACCGTTGTCGTGATCGCCCAAAACGTTACTCGCATTAAGCACGGCCGCACCGATCACGAACGTGTCGAGAACGAGAAGGATTCCGCCAAAATTGCCCGAGAACGACACGCCATATTTGATCAGATCTGAGAAAGTGAGCGGGGGAAGCCAATCGATCGGATCCGTTCCCTTTCGTAGAATAAACAAACCGACCGGAACAAGCAGACCCAAAAACAGGCCGAAACCCCACGCAACTTTGCGCCAGGGAATTGCTGCGCGGCGGAGAAATAATAACGATACGCCATGCGCAAGGATCACTAAACCGCCGTAAAAATGGCTGTAAACGGTGAATGCGCCAGCTAACGCATATAATCTCCAACGCGCGGTGGCAGGTTCCTGCAAATTTCGCACGAACAGCCACGTGGCGAGCGTGGCAAAGAATGCCACAAACGCATAGCCGCGAGCCTCTTGTGCGTAACGGACATGGAATGCGCTAAGGCAAAGCAACCAGGCCGCGAGAAGCGCGGTGGTTCGACCATAAAGCCGCGAGCCGAGCGCATAAAGTGCGGGAATTGTGGCTACGGACGCGAGCACAGAGAGCCCGCGGATAAATGCTTCACTTTTGCCCATTAACAGCCAAAAATGAAGCAGGAAATAATAAAGGCCCATATTCGCTTCGCGGCTCCACAGCTTTCGCCAAAATTGCGGCCATGACAGGCGCGCAATTTCGACGCTAAATCCTTCGTCCAACCAGAAGCTTTTGGCGGTGATACCATGGAACCTCAGGACGGCGCCTAGAATCGTAATTAGAACAAGAGAGGTTACGAATAGAGATTGGCTTGGGGAGTGCTCCGCAACCTGAGGGGAAGCCGTATCTGCAGCGGGCGAAATTTCTAATGTATCCAGGGCCATTTGCTGGTGATTTTAGCAATAGCGGGATTATGGTCATAGGCAGGGTTGAATTCTTAGTTCTAGGGAAGCAACCGCTGGCATCGACGGTTGTCAAAATGTTCGACACTCGGGCTTGCGTCAAACGCCCTGCAATGCTATAAAATCACTCCTTTATCCGAGGCAGTACTAGTCCTTCGGTTGGGTGTGCGTCACGGATTCTCGGGAGAAGCTTTAGACGGGCATTGTCGGATGCCCTTTCATAATCGGTGGAGATTTTAAGCCAACTCGGCGACTTGTTTCTCTCGGCTGTACCCACAGTCATAATCGTCTTCCTTTTCTATTTGTTCCTGCGCTGGAGTTTTTTCAAGCCCATGGAACGCGTGCTCTCCGAGCGCCATAAGCGCGCGGAAGGGGCGCGCCAGGAAGCGGAGGTCAGCCGCGCGGCCGTGCAGGAGAAGCTTCGAGCCTATAACGACGCCTTGAAAAAGGCGCGGGCGGAAATCTTCGCTGAGCAGGAAGCTATCCGCAGGCGCGTTCTGGATGAGCGCCAGTCGGCGATCAACGCCGCGCGAGCCGCCGCGCAAAACGACTTGCAGGCGGCGAAGAAATCCGTGGCCGCGGACATGGAAGCAGTACGCGCGCAACTCGAGCAATCCAGCGCCGATCTGGCGGGTGAAATTGCTGAATCGATCCTGGCCGGCGGCCCTTCCGGCCTGTCTGGCCCACAGCGCGGGGAGGCTCGATGAAATTCTGCCGACGCTTCCGGCTTACTGCTTCGAGCGCTTTCGTAGTGTTTTTTTTAGCGGCCCTTCCGGTGCTTGCGGCCGAAGGCGCCGAGTCCAACCCTGCCGATTCACCCAGTGGTCTGATCTTTCGCTGGCTCAACTTCGCCCTGGTTTTTGGCGGCATCGCTTACTTGCTCGCCAAGCACGGCGGCGCGTTCTTCGACGCTAATGCCAAGGCCATTGCGGCGAGCATTCATGAAGCCACAGCGGCTAAGGCTGAGGCGGATCGGGTTTTGAGCGATGTGGATGCGAAAATTGCCAGGTTAGATCGAGAAGTAGCGGAAATGCGCGAATCTGCGAGCAAGAATTGGAACGTTGAAGCGGAGCGCCTGCGTGTTTCGGGTGCGGCCGAAATTGAAAAAATCAATCAGGCGGCGCGTGCCGAACTGGCGGCGTCCGAACGAGTCGCGCAGCAGCAATTGCGGGAGATGGCCGCTTCCATGGCAGTCGAGCAGGCCGGAAAACTGATCGACTCCAAGATGAACAGTGACGTCCGGTCGAGACTATTCCACTCCTTTTTGGGCGGCCTCGGAAGGAGCGCGAATTGAACGCATTGGCGCGGCGGTATGCGGCGGCACTGGTCGATGTGGCGATCGAAAACCATCAGGCCGATCAGGTGAAGCAGGAACTCGCCGCGTTTGCAGCAATGGTGAGGGAATCGTTTGATTTGCATGCGTTTCTCGCGAACCCCTCGATTACACGAGCCACCAAGCACGCCGCCATTGAGCAGCTTGTTCAAGAGATGGGCGCGAGCCGTACGCTGCGCAACTATCTTTTTGTGATTGTCGACCAGCGGCGCGCGGGAATGCTCATTGACATCGAGCAGGCGTTTAGTGCGATCCTGGATGCGCGCCAGGGAATCACGCAAGCCAAGGTGACCTCTGCAGCGGAGTTGACGGCCGAAGAGCGCGCGGAGTTGGATGTCGTCTTGGCCAAGCTCACCGGGCGGAAAGTGGAAGCCCAATTTCAGACGGATCCGGCCCTGATCGGCGGAGCGGTTGTGCGAATTGGTTCCACGATTTATGACGGGTCGGTGAGCGCGCAACTCGATCGCCTTCGCGTCCGGATGATTTCGGAATAGGAGCGGGAATGGCTTCGATCAAAGCGGATGAAATTACAAAGATACTGAAGGCTCAGATCGCCAACTACGAGCAGGCGGTCGCTGTCGAGGAAGTTGGCACCGTGATTTCGGTGGGCGACGGCATCGCCCGCGTGTATGGCCTCGAAAAGGCAATGTCCGGCGAAATGCTGGCATTTCCGCATGACGTATTCGGCATCGCGCTTAACCTGGAAGAAGATCAGGTTGGGGCTGTGTTGCTGGGCGAATACACGCTGGTGCAGGAAGGCGACACCGTTAAGCGCACGGGCACGATCATGTCGGCGCCTGTCGGAGAAGCGATGGTGGGCCGCGTGGTCAGCCCGTTGGGATTGCCGCTCGATGGTAAAGGCCCGATTGCCACCGACAAGCGCATCCCGATCGAGCGCATCGCCCCTGGCGTTGTGGATCGCCAGCCTGTGCGCGAACCTTTGCAAACCGGAATTAAATCCATCGATTCGATGATCCCGATCGGACGCGGGCAGCGCGAGTTGATCATCGGCGACCGTCAAACCGGCAAGACCGCCATTATTTTGGACACGATTCTCAACCAAAAGGGCGGGGACATGATTTGCATTTACTGCGCGATCGGGCAAAAGCGCTCGACGATTGCGCAGGTTGTTAAGGTTCTGACGGATGCAGGCGCGATGGATTACACGATCGTCGTTGCGGCGTCTGCCACCGAGCCGGCCACGCTGCAATACATTGCGCCGTACGCTGCTTGCGCGATGGGTGAATTTTTTCGCGATTCCGGGCGCCACGCAGTTTGTTTTTACGATGACCTGTCCAAGCATGCGCAGGCGTACCGCGAAATCTCCCTGCTGCTGCGCCGTCCTCCCGGTCGCGAAGCGTTTCCCGGCGACGTGTTCTACCTCCACTCGCGCCTGCTGGAACGCGCTGCTAAACTCAACGACAAGCTTGGCGCGGGATCTCTTACCGCTCTGCCTGTGATCGAGACGCAGGCGGGCGACGTCTCGGCGTACATTCCGACCAACGTGATTTCGATTACCGACGGGCAGATTTACCTCGAAGCTGACTTGTTCAATAGCGGCATCCGGCCCGCCATTAACGTGGGTCTTTCGGTGAGCCGCGTCGGCGGCAACGCCCAGATCAAGGCCATGCGGCAAGTCGCCGGTTCCTTGCGTTTGGACCTGGCGCAGTACCGGGAGCTCGCGGCTTTCGCGCAATTCGGCTCCGATCAGCTCGATAAGGCGACGCAAGCACAACTGAACCGTGGCCAGCGGCTCGTTGAAATTCTGAAACAGGGGCAATTTTCGCCTTTGTCGGTCGAAGAACAGGTGATTGTGATCTTCGCGGGTACCAGCGGCTTGATCGACGACGTTGCGGTTCCCGATGTGCAGCGATTCCAAAAAGACCTGGTGGAATTCGTGCACGCGCGATACAGCGGTTTGCTCGCGCAGATCGCCACCAAGAAGCAGATTACCGACGAGGCGCGAGCGGAGCTGAAGCGCGCCATCGGCGAATTCAAGGAGCAATTCCAACCCGGCGTGATTGCGGCCCGCGCTTAGTCCGGCGAGCGAACTTTTCAGATGCCTACACTTCTAGACTTCCGGCGGCGGATTCGTTCGGTAAAGAACACGCAGCAAATTACCCGGGCGATGAAATTCATCGCGGCGGCGCGGCTGCGGCGCGCCCAGGAGACCGCGATGTCACTGCGGCCCTACGCGACCGGCATCCGCGAAGTGCTGCGTTCGGCGATGTCGCGCGTCGAAAATCCCGAACAGTTTCCGCTTCTGGTTCAGCGCCCGGAAGAGAAGGTGCTCGTGCTTGTGACGGCGGGCGAGCGCGGGCTTGCTGGCGCGTTCAACGCGAATGTGTTGCGGCGTGCGTTTGAATTCCTGCGCGAGAAGAGTGACAAATCGGTGGAAGTGATTGCCATTTCCAAGAAGAGTCGCGAGGCGTTCCGAAAGCGTTCGTGGAAAATTGCCGCCGAGTACGTGGATGTCACCACGCGCGCCGATCTTGGCAAGGCCAGGGAAATCGCGGCCGAAGTCATGAAGATGTACGAAGCCCATCAGGCTGACTCAGTGTATCTGATTTATAACGAATTCAAGAACGTGATGGCGCAGACGCTCAGGGTCGAAAAGCTGTTGCCGCTGGAACAGGAGGCGCTGGGCGAGCGGGGAAAAGGCGCTCCTCCGGCGTCTTCCGCCGAGAAGGTCGATTACATTTATGAGCAGCCCGCCGCGGAAATTTTCAACAAGCTGGTGCCGCGCTATGTGGAAATGCAGATTTACCGAATGCTTGCGGAAACCTCGGCGGCCGAGCACGCTGCGCGCATGACAGCGATGGAATCGGCCACCAGCAACGCCTCCGACGTGATCGACGCACTGACGCTGCACATGAACAAGGTTCGCCAGGCGGCGATCACGCGCGAGATCATCGAGGTTGTGAGCGGAGCGGCGTCCGCGGGTTAAGTAGGACAGGCTTCAGCCTGTCGGCATTATTTAAAATTCAGCGTGTAATTAAACCAAAAGCGACAGGCTGAAGCCTGTCCTACTGGGAGCCACACATGGCGCAGCATGAAACAGGAAACGTCGGCACGGTCGTCCAGGTCATTGGGCCTGTCATCGACGTGCAATTTCCCGAGCATCATTTGCCGGAAATTCATAACGCCGTACATATCACCAGCGAAGGCTTTCAGGGGCCTGAGCCAATCAACATTGTGGCGGAGGTCGCGCAGCACTTGGGCGAAGGCCGCGTCCGCGCCGTGGCCATGACGGCAACGGAAGGCGTTGTGCGCGGCATGAAGGCTGTTGACCTGGGCGGACCCATTGCCGTTCCCGTTGGCCGTGCGGCGCTGGGGCGCGTGATGAACGTGCTTGGCGAGCCGGTGGATGGCCTTGGGCCGATTCAGACGGATAAGCGTTACCCGATCCACCGTCCGGCGCCATCGCTGGAAGACCAGTCGACGAACCTTGAAATGTTCGAAACGGGCATCAAGGTCGTGGACCTGTTCGAACCGTATCTCAAGGGCGGCAAGATTGGCCTGTTCGGCGGCGCGGGCGTCGGCAAGACGGTTTTGATTCAGGAGTTGATTCATAACGTGGCGATGAAGCACGGCGGCGTGTCTGTGTTCGCTGGCGTGGGCGAGCGGACGCGCGAGGGCAACGACCTATGGCTCGAAATGCAGGAGTCGGGAGTCGTTGTGCCAGGGAACTCCGAGAAGTCGCGCGCTGCTTTGATTTACGGTCAGATGACGGAACCGCCCGGCGCGCGCCTGCGCGTGGGCTTGACCGGCTTGACGGTCGCGGAATATTTCCGCGATGAAGAAGGCTTGGACGTGTTGCTGTTCATCGACAATATTTTCCGGTTCGTGCAAGCGGGCTCGGAAGTATCGGCGCTGCTGGGACGCATGCCCTCCGCAGTCGGATATCAGCCGAACCTGAATACGGAAATCGGCGAGTTGCAGGAGCGCATTACTTCGACTAAGCACGGGTCCATCACCTCGGTGCAGGCGATTTACGTGCCGGCCGACGACTATACCGATCCGGCTCCGGCTGCGACGTTCTCGCACCTTGACGCGACCACGAACCTGAGCCGGCAAATCGTGGAGCGCGGAATTTATCCCGCGGTCGATCCGCTGGCCAGCTACTCTCGCATTCTCGATCCGCGCATCGTCGGCCAGGAGCATTACGACACCGCCCGAGCCGTGAAGGGTGTTTTGCAGCGCTACAAGGACCTCCAGGACATCATCGCGATTCTGGGCATTGAAGAGCTTTCAGACGAAGATAAACAGGCCGTGGCGCGCGCTCGAAAGATCGAGAAATTCCTGTCGCAACCGATGTTCGTAGCCCAGCAGTTCACGGGCCTGGAAGGCAAGTACATTAAGGTCGCGGACAACGTGCGAGGGTTCAAGGAAATCGTGGAAGGCAAGCACGACGATCTGCCCGAGCAAGCGTTCTATATGGTCGGTACAATCGAAGAAGCGCGTGAGAAGGCCGAGAAAATGGCGGCAACAGCGTAGGAAGGTGTGACTGGTGACTAGTGACCGGTGACTAGTAAAAACCTTAGCCCATATCGTGCCGGGAAAGCTTTTCACTAGTCACCAGTCACAAGTCAACGATCACGGTTCAAACAATGGCTGACACATTCACACTCGAAGTAGTCACACCGTCGCGCCAAGTGGTCCGCGAAGCCGTGAACGAGGCACAGATTCCCGTGGCGGGTGGATACATTGGCGTACTGCCGGGTCATACGCCGCTGCTCGGTGAGATGGGCGTGGGCGAATTGAGCTATCGCGACGGCAACCGCGTGTATTCCTGCACGGCCATCGGAGGATTTGTGGAAACCCTGACCGATCGCGTGATCGTTCTGGCCGATGCTGCGGAGCGCGCCGAGGAAATCGACGTGCCTCGCGCGCAGGCGGCGCTGGTTCGCGCTCAGAAGCGCTTGGCAAATCCGAACGATCCTAATGTAGATTGGAAGCGGGCTACGGCGGCTATGGAGCGCGCGCAAGTGCGGTTGCAGGTCGCGGCAAAGTCCGGCTCCGCTTTGGTTGGGGCAGGCGCTCATTCGTAGTCAGCAGTCAATTGTTAACTTCGTTCCGTGACCCGGTTCCATCGTGAACAGCCGCAATTCAAACGAAAAACGAAGAGCAGACGCAAGTGTTAACTTATTGGAGGGAAAAGTACTTAAGGCTCAGCGGAATCATCTGTAGCTGCGCTATCATCTAAGGTCGAATGGAACAAATCACCTTGTACGGTACGAGCTGGTGCGTGGACTGCCGCCGTGCCAAGCAATTCCTCAGAGACCGCGGCGTCGAATTCACGGAAGTGAATATCGACGAAGAACCCGATGCCGAAGAACTTGTCATGAGTGTCAACGGAGGCCGCAGGAAAGTGCCGACGATCAAGGTTGGCGAAAGATATTTTGCGTCTAGTCCGTTCGATCCCTACCAGATTTCCGCCGAGCTGAAGATTCCCTTGAATAAATGAGTATTTGTAGGACGGGCTTCAGGCTCATCTCTTTTTGTTTGAATTTCTCCCAGCGTCACAAGATTCAAAATCAAACAGGCTGAAGCCTGATCTACCAGGAACTTGCCACGCCACGCGTCATCACTGCGGTAACATCGAGCTTATCGTCGAGGAAGACGATGTCGGCGTCCGAGCCTGGGGCAAGTATGCCCTTGCGGGCGCCGAAGCCGATCTGTCGCGCCGGGTTTGCGGTGAGCATCCTCAGCGCTGACGGTAATGGAACTCCCATCGCGACCATGTTCTTCAGCGCGCGATCCAGTGTCAGCGTACTTCCGGCAAGCTTGCCCTCTGAATTGCGGCAGACTCCTCCTGTGACCTTTACTTCGAACAATCCAAGCTGATAATTTCCGTCCGGCATGCCCGTGGCGGATATGCCGTCGCTGACCAGGATCACGCGCTCCGGCGTTTTGAGTTCGACTAGCATACGCATGGCTGTCTCGTCCACATGAACCCCATCGGCGATGAGTTCGGCGCTGATTTTGGGTGAGGTCAGCACCGCCCCAATTACCCCTGTCCCACGATGGGAAAAAGGGCGCATGGCGTTGAAGACGTGCGCGGCGTGGGTTGCGCCGGCCTCAATCGCCGCGACCGCCTGCTCGTAGCTGGCGTCGGTGTGGCCCAGCGATACCACTAGTCCCTCCTGGCGGGCTAAAGCAATCAATTCCAGAGCACCGGGCAGCTCCGGGGCAAGTGTGAGAATCAGAGCTGTGCCACGCGACTCCTTCAGAAATTTCGTCAGCACTTCCGGCGACGGAGGCACAATCCATTCCGCCGGGTGGACGCCCCGCTTTGCCCGGCTGATGAACGGTCCCTCGAAGTGAATTCCAAGAATTTCGGCAGCGATCTCTCGGGGGGCGAATTCACTCGAGTTCAGAATAAATCGGGCAATGCCGGCAACCCGCTCACACGTTTCCGTCTCGCTGGCGGTTACCGTGGTGGCTACCAGAGAGGTTGTGCCGCGGTGCGCAACGGTCGCGGCAATGATCTCGAGCGCCTCGGCAGTGCCTTCCATAACGTCGTGCCCGCCAGCGCCGTGTATGTGGACATCGACGAAGCCGGGAACGGCGATCTTCCCCTTCATGGCGATCTCACGGAAGTTGCGCGGCATATCGATTTTTTCCCGCTGCCCCAGGGCGACGATCTTGGTTCCCTGAACCACGATCAGGGCATCGGAGATTTCTTCAAAGGGGGTGATCGCGCGTTCGGCATGGATAACAATTGGCTGCATAATGGCTTGATTATCCTATCTATTGGCGGGCTGCAAGTACAGCGCACACCCAAACAGAGTCTGTG
>JBEKCU010000183.1:0-9477 GCA_050014735.1 Candidatus Acidiferrales bacterium
TGAATGAAGTATGGAACACGGTGAACGTGTCCGCCTCCCTGGTTACCCTCGGCACGTGGAGCTCTATGCTTCGAAAGCCGCTTCCTGAACCATCGAGAGACCCTGTGCTCTTACCTTCCGAGCTTTATGAAGAATTGTCGCCGGCCGTCAATTTACGCCTCCGGGCGTTCAACGACAGGCTCCAGGAGATGTTAAAGCCATGAACGAGGTAACGGCTTACATATTGCTCGCGCTTGGATTCTCTTCGATTCTATTGTGGCTGATGCGTCCGGCACGAAATTATGTCCAAACAGGCCGCTCGTCCGTTCGCCAAACAATCGACCAGGCATTGGAAAGCGTTGCCCCGCATCACTACCGATACTATCCTCAGGTGCGCCAGGCCTTATCTGCCGGAGACTTAGAATATTTGCGCAAGGCGGCGCCCCCACACGTTGCGAAGAAAGCGATACGGGAGCGCCGCGAGGTCGCGCGTCACTTTCTCTCGGGGCTTTATGAGGATTTCTCGAAGCTCGAGCGGTTGGCGCGAATGGTCGCGGCGCTATCGCCCGTCGTGAGCCGTGAACAAGAAACGGAACGCTTGCTCCTGGGTTTGAGGTTCCGCCTGCTGTATGCGGCGGTATGGCTTCGTCTATCCCTGGGGCCAGTCCCTCTGCTACAGCTGGGTGAATTAACGAACTTAGTGGGACGCCTCGCTGTACGCATGGAACAAGCCATGGCCAACATCAACGCGCTTTCGGCCGAACGTTTCCCGCGCGGATTGAACGCTTAACCTTAAAAAACGTCTTTCGCACTCCCCTTCACAATTTTATCGCGCCCCGATCCAATAGGCAGAAGCGCGTACCCGCGGAGAAACGGTACGATTGCCGAGACCGTTAGCAAACTTAGCACCCTGTCAATACAAGCGCGAACTAGCCCTTGGGGAAATTATGTCCTGCTCTATAATGACTTGATTCGAGGCGTTCCTTGGCAAAAGCAAAAATACTTGTTGTCGACGACGAAGAAGCGATTCGGGAAGTCGTTTCAACTCTTCTGGAAGCGCAGGGGCACGAGTGTTTCTCGGTCAGCAATGGCCGGATGGCGCAGGAGTTCCTGACAAAAAACAAAGTGGATCTTGTGCTGAGCGACATGGTTATGCCGGAAGTGGACGGAATGAGTCTGGTCGAATGGCTTCGACGGACCGATTCCGACATCCCGATCATCATGGTCACGGCGATGCACGATCTCTCAACTGCGCTCGAGGCGATCCGGCGTGGCGCGTACGATTACATTTTGAAGCCATTCGAAAAGGACCAGCTTTATCTGGGGGTGCGCAGGGCGCTCGAGCGCCGCCGCCTGATCCTTGAGAACCAGAACTACCAGCGCAACCTCGAGAAGCTCGTGGAAGAGCGCACGGCACAGCTCAAGGGGACTCTCGAACAGCTCGAGCAGTCCTACGACGACACTCTGGAAGCCCTCGGCGGAGCTCTAGACTTGAAAGACGCCGAAACCGAAGGCCACTGCAAGCGAGTGACCGCCTTTACCATCGCGATTGCAAAGCAAATGAAGGTAGACCCCGGCATCCTGCCTCAAATTGCACGCGCCGCCTTTCTACACGATATTGGAAAGATGGCGATTCCGGACCAGATTTTGCGCAAGCCCGGACCGCTCACCCCCGAAGAACGCGAGATCATGCGAACGCATTGCGAAATTGGCTACAAGATGGTGACGCGCATCCCGTTCCTCCGGGAAGCTTCGGCCATTGTGCTTTCGCATCAGGAGTATTTCGATGGCACGGGTTACCCTCGCGGCCTGCGGGGAGACGAGATTCCATTAGGGGCGCGGATTTTCGCGGTGGCCGATGCCCTCGACGCCATGATCTCCGACCGGCCTTACCGAAGAGCTTTATCCATCGACCATGCTCGAGCTGAAATTGAGCGGTGCTCGGGATCCCAGTTCGATCCGGAGGTGGTCAAAGTGTTCCTGATGATGCCGGACACCCTCTGGAACGAATTGCGGGAAAATATAGGTAAGCCGTACCGACTCTCGCAATTGAAGGCTGTTTAAGACTTACACCCCACAAAGCTGGAATTCTCGCGTTCAAAAGGCCACTCTCCGCGCAGACTCCTCGGGACTTAGCCGACCTGCGATCAGTTGTCTGACGGTTGATGCGGGGATTTCCCAAGAAAATTTCGACTCTTCGATCACTCGGCTGCGAGCAGGAATCATCAGTCGCCCCAAGTACGCTCTAGGCACGTAATTGGCGAAGGTCTGCGCCGGTCACAAATTCGTTGCGCCGAGAATACAAGAAACACTATGATCCGCGAGACGGAAGTCCAAAATTGAAATTACGGGTCCAAATTTGAATCACATCGGCAAGTACGAAATATTAAGGCAGGTCGGCCGAGGCAGTCTTGGCGTCGTCTATCGAGCCCGTGATTCGCAACTCGGCCGGATCGTTGCCATCAAGATGATTTCCATGGATTTTTCCCGCGATCCGGGATTGCTCGAGCGATTTCGTCAAGAGGGCCAGACTGCAGGCCGACTGCAACACCCCAACCTCGTCAATGTCTATGACGTTGGGGAAACCGACGGGGTCCCCTATTTCGTGATGGAATTTCTGGAAGGCCAAAGTCTCGATGGAGTCCTCTCTCAGGCCGCGCCCTTACCGCTCGTTCGCAGAGTCGGATATATCCTTGACGTCTGTCGCGGATTGCAATTCGCACATTGGCAAGAGGTGATCCATCGCGACATCAAGCCTGGAAATATTTTCATTACCGTGGAAGACGTCGTAAAGCTTCAGGACTTCGGCATTGCTCGTTTCCTCTACCCGGCAATAGAGCGATCCCAAGCGGGCATGATTATTGGCACCTTGGCCTACATGTCTCCGGAACAACTTCGCGGCACGTCCGCCAACGAAGGCACCGACGTATGGAGCGTTGGAGTAACGATCTACGAGACTATCAGTTTTCAGAAGCCTTTCACGGCCAAAAGCGTGTCCGAATTGATGCTGGCGATTCTCACGAAAGAGCCCGTCCCTCTGGGCAAACTCGTTCCGGATTGTCCGGCTGACTTGGAAAAGATTGTCTCCCGCATGCTGTGCAAGGATCCCCAGAAGCGTTTTCGTACCATGGACGATCTGCTCCCGGACCTCGAGCGCGCCTATCTTAGCCTGAGCGGAGCTTCGCTTAAGTCTAATGACACTTCAACGGATATTAGTGCTGTCCTCGAAGCGCCAAGAATTAACGGCGCGCCTGTCGCAGCGAAGGAGCACCTTGAAGAAGCCCAGTTAGGCTTAAAGAGTCAACCCGTCCCCGGTAACGAAGTCACATACGGTAGCGTTCCGCTCACTTATCAACCGTCGACTCCAATCGATCGCGGCATGATGGAACGCATTCGTAGCTGGTTCCGAACCTCCAAGAAGCAATAAGGAACTACAGCATTCCCATTTTATTTTGTGCGTCGTGAGACTCGACAGATTTTCATTGGAGATCAGTCGTGCCTCGGCCGCAAGAGTCGTGCTGACTCGATTGACTAAAGCTCGATAAACGGCATCATCGGGGAATTGCGCAAAACCGCCGACGAACTGAAAGCCTGCTTCCGATAAGACCTCCGATTTTTCAAGGGGATCTGACATCCTAAGACCCATTTCCGATTTACGGTATCGTGTTGTGTGCCGCTGTCGTACATGAATTTACGATTCGCGGCGTGGTTGCTTGACGTTTTCAGGCAGCCCGATAGAAATAGTTTGGACAGGCAGCGCCCGTCGGCCGTTGTCCCGGGGCATGCATACTCGCCAGAAATTTTCATGTTTCTGCGTCGTCACTCGTGTGAGGCGGGCGCCTTTGCTTAGCGCGTCTTATACGTCTTGGTGAATTGGTTCCGGCTGTTTGTAATCGTGAATGTTCCGTCCCGCGCGACCGAGGCCTTTATCCAGTGGCCTTGGCAGTCGGCGGTCTCCTCGAAATTCGCGATCATGTCGTCCGCGGTGTTGTGATCCGGGTCCATCAGCGATCGGTGGCCTTGCCAGATGCCTTCAATGCCGGGGGTCTTCGCAATGCGGTCGTAATGGATACTGACCGCTTTTTGCGCACCCGGCGAGGGACCGCCGAGGCCCTTTCGCGGACCGTTGTTCACGACGACTATCTGTGGCCTAATCGCGTAAAGAAACCCAGGCGCTCCCGCGCCGTCGAGTGCTCCGTGGCGACCGGCTTGCCAGATCGTGACCTCGC
This sequence comes from Candidatus Acidiferrales bacterium, assembly GCA_050014735.1. GTDB lineage: Bacteria > Acidobacteriota > Terriglobia > Acidiferrales > UBA7541 > Palsa-360. Next base: position 4,209 of record JBEKCU010000183.1, read on the forward strand.
CTATTTTGTTGACAGGGCATGCCAGCTCCATTTCCTTTTCCCAGTCGAGATCGGCCAAATCGAGGAACGTGAACTCACCGTACGTGAAGAGCGTCCCGACCATGAGCTGGTTCTCAGGTACGTCCGGCGGTTTGTTTTCCGCGGTCGCACAAAGTGGATTCGGCAGCCCCCCATGAATCGGTTCCTTAATGATCTGACCGTTTGAGGTAATTATGTCAGTCTGAACGCCCTTGAGCGGAATCTTATCCCCGACATGCAGAATCGTTCGCTTATCGGCGCACACGCTCAAGTACGCGTCGCGCCATTTCTGATTCGGCGGCTCGATGAAATCCCCGCGATCGAAGCACTTTTCGATGGGAATCATCTTCGCCAGCGCTTGAATTCCTCCGGCGTGATCGGCGTGAAAATGGCTGAGGATGAAGTAGTCGATTTTCTTAAGTCCGGCCTGCTGGGCCGCCGCGAAGATCCGCTTCGCATCGCGATCGCCAACCTCCCAGCCTGAATCGACCAGGAGAGATTCGCCGGACGGCGATACGATCAATGTGGCTGCGCCGCCCTCGACATCGACCCAGTAGATGTCTAGATTACTTGGCCGGCTCTGCGCCCTTCCGACCGGCACGAGCCACAACGCGACGAGCCATACCCACGGTACAATTGACCGATGCATAGGATATTGCCTCCCTTGACGTGCCCTACACTCTACGTTCTTGCACTCATCTCTGAATGAGGGGATGGATTCCGCTGGATTTTCCGATCTGAACTTCCGTCTCGCGCATCTTATGCTTCTCCCGCCCGCGACACAACGAATTTGCCGAAGGAGTTGACCCAGTTATGAGCGCGATGCTCTGCTCCTACCCGAGAAAAGGGATTATCGGACACTGACCCACCACCTTTTCTTCAGCAGCGTCCTATTTTAAATGTGAGTTCGGGTGTCGGCTGGTGAACCCCGGGGAACGCCAATCTCCCGATTGGCGTTTTGTGCTTCGGAACCGTCGCCAATCGGGAGATTGGCGTTCCCAGGGTTAGACTCCGAAGTCGCAGCCTCACATTTCCTCGAACGCATTCCTCTAACTTAGGACACTACCATTTCCTCCCTTTTCTTGACACCCCGCGAAGCCGCATGTTAGTTTCGCTTTTGCGCTGAGATTTCCGAGAAATCCGAGTGACGTCTCCTGCACCAACACAACTTCGCAAGACCGCTCTGAACGCCGTTCACCGGCGGCTCAACGCGAAGATGGTTAACTTTGGCGGATGGGATATGCCGGTCGAGTATTCAGGCATCATCGCCGAACACATGGCGACGCGGGCGGCTGCGGGCCTGTTTGACGTGAGCCACATGGGGGAAATCGAAGTTTTTGGGGACAGCGCTCTCGATCTGGTCCAGTATGTTACATGCAACGACGCGTCGAAACTGGCCATCGGACAAGCGCACTATTCCGGTCTCATGACCGAGCAAGGCACGTTTGTCGACGATCTTCTGGTCCACAAAATCTCCGACAAGCACTATTTCCTTTGTGTCAATGCGAGTAATCAGGATCAGGATTTCGAGCATATTCGCCAGCACAATCGCGCGGGCGCGGAAATTGAAAATGCGGGAAAGCGATATTCGCAGCTGGCTGTGCAGGGGCCCAAGGCGCTGGGCATCCTGCAACGACTGACCGATGTGCCGCTCGATTCCATTTCGTACTACCACTTTACGTTCGGCGATGTGGATGGTGTCGATTGCCTGATCGCTCGGACTGGTTATACGGGCGAAGACGGCTTTGAAATCTATTTTGTGCCGGAACATTCCGAAAAACTGTGGACCGATCTGATGGAAGTGGGCTCCGAGGTCGGAATGATTCCGTGCGGCCTGGGCGCGCGAAACACGTTGCGCCTCGAAGCAGCGATGTGCCTGTACGGCCATGAAATCGACGAAACAACGACTCCGTGGGAAGCCGGCCTGGGCTGGATCTGCAAACCGGGGAAAGGCGAGTTTCTTGGACGCGAAGCCTTGATCCAGCAGAAACAGTCGGGCGTTGAACGCGCGCTCGTTGGGTTCGAGATGCAGGACCGGCTGATCGGCCGTGACGGGTGCCCAGTTTCGATCGGCGGCCAGCCGGTCGGAAAGGTCACGAGCGGATCGCCCGCGCCCTTCTTAAAGAAAAATATCGGCATGGCTTACGTTCCAGCTTCGGCCAAGGCTCCTGGCACCGAAATCAGCGTCGAGATTCGCAGCAATCGAGCTCCAGCGCGAATCGTTCCGATACCCTTTTACAAACGCGCGAAGTAGAATCGACCGGGAGACGCCAAGCATCTAACAGTTTTCGAATTGGTCCTCCGTACCCACATTCTAAGGAGCCGTAATGTACCCAAGCGACTATCGCTATACCAAGGAGCACGAGTGGATTAAAGTGTCCGGCGATACGGGCACGATCGGAATCACCGATTATGCCCAGCATGAACTTGGCGACGTCGTCTTCGCGGAATTGCCGGCCGTCGGATCGAAGATCACCAAAGGGGAAGTATTCGGCACGATCGAATCCGTCAAGGCTGTCAGCGAAATCTACGCTCCGGTATCCGGTGAAGTGACCGAAGCGAACGTGGCGCTTTCCAGCGCTCCGGAAATCATCAATTCGGATCCGCACGGCGCGGCTTGGCTGATTAAGATCAAGCTCGCCAATCCCGCTGATGTGGCTGCCCTGATGGATGCCACTGCCTACCAGACCTTTGTCTCCGAAAAGGAAGCCTCGGCCTGATGCGTTATCTTCCGAAAAGTGCCGCGGAACGCAAGGAAATGCTCGCGTCCATCGGCGCGGAATCCATCGAAAATCTGTTTGCGTCGATTCCGGAGCCGTTCCGGCTGAAAGAACCGCTGCGCCTCCCCGACCCGATGTCCGAGCAGGAGATCATCGAGTATTTCCGCGCGCGGGCCGCGGAAAATTCGGGCGGATACACGAGCTTTCTCGGGGCGGGCGTGTACAACCACCTGCGATCGGTGGTCACCGATTCGCTGATCCAACGCGGCGAATTTCTGACCTCCTATACGCCATATCAAGCCGAAATCAGCCAGGGCACGCTGCAAGCCATCTTTGAATTTCAGACGCTGATGTGCGAGCTCACGGGCATGGAAGTCGCCAACGCCTCGATGTGGGATGGCTCGACCGCGACCACCGAAGCAGTATTGATGGCCGAGCGACTTACGGGACGGCATCGCGTCGTGGTGGCTCGCTCCCTTCACCCGGAATATCGCCAGGTTCTGAGCACCTACACACGCAATCTAGGATTGCACATCGACGAAATTGGGTTTACGAGTTCGGGCCAGATCGATGCGGCGGCCCTGGAAGCGGCGATCGATAACCAAACCGCCGCGGTCGTCGTGCAATCGCCCAATTTCCTGGGCGTCCTCGAACAAGTTCCGCGATTGGCTGAACTGTCGCATGCGAAAGGCGCGCTACTGGTGGTCGCCATCACGGAGGGCGTATCCCTCGGCGCCATGCGGCCTCCGGCCGAAGCCGACATTGTGGCGATGGAAGCGCAGAGCTTCGGCCTGGCTCCCAGTTATGGCGGGCCGTATGCCGGCGTGATCGCGACGCGCGACAAGTTTGTTCGCCAGATGCCAGGCCGTCTTGCGGGGGCGACGGTGGACACCGAGGGGCGGCGCGGCTACGTACTGACTCTCGCCACGCGCGAACAGCACATCCGACGCGAGAAGGCGACTTCGAACATCTGCACCAACCAGGCGCTTTGCGCCCTGGCCGTCACGATTCACCTCTGCCTGCTCGGCAAGGAAGGCCTGAAGGAACTCGCAGCCCAAAATCTTGCCAAGGCGCGCTTCGCCCTGGAAACTCTCGAAACGATTCCGGGCGTTCGGCGCGCGTTTTCAGGCCCGTTTTTCAATGAGTTCGTTGTCCAGTTACCCCGGTCGGTAAAGCTGGTGAATGCGGAGTTGCTGCGCGAGAAGATCATCGGGCCGCTGCCCCTGGGAAGCTTTTTTCCGGATCTTACAAAGCGGGCATTGTTCTGCGTGACGGAGACAACATCGCGCGCCGAAATCGAACGCATGGCCGCGGCGATTCGAGAAATCCTTCCGAAACCGGTATGAGACCGAAGCCGCAAACGTGCGGCTTCGGTGCAGGAAATGTTTCACGTGGAACCTCGAATGAGTGTTCGAACGAATTCCCGAATGACAAAGGAAGAAATGGCATCGACCGATCGAATCAAGAAAGCGGGACGGCACGTCAGCCAGAACGAAGGGCTGATCTTCGACGAATCCGCCCCCGGCAAGCGCGGAGTCGAATTCCCTCCCCTCGATGTTCCCGGCGTGGATGCGCAGACGGCGTTGGGGACGGAGTACGCGCGCGATGGCGTCCAGGGCTTTCCCGAAGTCAGCGAAATCGAAGTGATCCGCCATTTCACGCGCCTCTCGACGTGGAATTATGCGATCGACCTGGGCATGTACCCGCTCGGCTCCTGCACGATGAAGTACAACCCTCGCGTGAATGAATTCGTGGCGCGTCTCGATGGCATCGCCACCGAACACCCCTACCAACCGCAAGAGCTCTCGCAGGGCTGCTTGAAGATTCTGCAACTGCTGCTGAATTGTCTTGCGGAAATCACAGGCATGGACACCGGCACACTCGAACCGGCAGCCGGCGCGCAGGGCGAACTAACGGGCCTGCTGCTGATTCGCGCTTATCTGACTGACACGCAGGGCAATCCGCGCAAGAGAGTTCTGATTCCCGATTCCGCGCACGGAACCAATCCGGCCACCGCCGTGATTGCCGGATACGAAGTGGAAAACGTGCCCTCGGATGAGCGCGGCCAAATCGACATCGCGCGCCTGAAAGAAATTGTGAATGGCGATGTGGCGGGCATGATGGTTACGAATCCCTCGACGCTCGGCGTGTTCGAACAAAATATCGCCGAGGCCGCCGACGTCCTGCACTCGCACGGCGCGCTGCTCTACATGGACGGAGCGAACATGAACGCGCTCGCCGGAATCGCGCGACCCGGCGATTTTGGCGTGGACGTGATGCACCTGAACTTACACAAGACGTTTTCGACACCGCACGGCGGCGGCGGTCCAGGCGCGGGCCCCGTGATGGTCAAGAAAATACTTGAGCCGTATCTGCCGATTCCCGTACTGGCGGAAAAGAATGGAAAGCTGGCGCTCGACAATAACCGCGCGAAATCCATCGGACGAGTCCGGGCGTTCGGCGGAAATTTCGGCGTGCTGGTGCGCGCACTGGCGTATACGCTTGCATACGGACCGGGCATTCGACAGGCC
>JBEKCU010000184.1:0-9397 GCA_050014735.1 Candidatus Acidiferrales bacterium
TTTCAGAGGGTGGTGCTGGATTTCCTGAAAGGGCTACGATTGGTCCAGAAGAAATACAATTTCTTCGGCGTTAAGCGGTTCGATGCCGAGCATGTGGCCGAAGCGAAATGACACAGCTTTCCTCGGAATTCTAGCCGGAGCCTGCAAGACGCCGCCCGGTTCAGGGAACGCGTTCAACAAGCATCACGCGTTCTTCCTGGTCAATTTCGTTCAGGCGGACTTCGATGATTTCCGTGTCGGTGGTTTGCACCGTGCGGCCGATGAAGGAAGCCTCGACAGGCAATTCGCGGTGTCCGCGATCGATGAGCACGCACAAACGCACGCGCTTGGGGCGCCCGAGATCGAATAAGCCATTCATTGCCGCGCGAATCGTCCGCCCCGTGTAGAGGACATCGTCGACGACCACCAAATCCTTGTCGTCCACGGAAATCGGGATATTGCTCGACTGTAGCACCGGCTGTGCGGCGACGATCGAAAGATCGTCGCGGTAGAGCGTGATATCCAGTGTTCCCACCGGTACTTCAACTCCGTCGATGCCACGCATGGCTCGGGCAATCCGCTTGGCGAGGGGAACACCGCGCCGCCGAATGCCAATCAGAGCCAGGTTCGCGGTTCCGCCGCTCTTTTCCACGATCTCATGAGCCAAACGCTGCACCGTGCGATCGATTTCGGTCGCAGTCATCAATTGCGTTTTCTCAACGATACGCATCGGGCAAATATGCTAGCACAGAGACAGCCGCTCCCGAAGACAGATATCGTGCCTTCAGTCGTGCCATGCGAAAAACGAGAACTGCGGGCCTCTCGTCGCATCGGCACCACCGATACGATCCGTTAGTCACATTCAGTTTTGCGAAAAACGGATACGTGTAAGCGTCATGGTTTTCTCGAACGTGTTTTCGCGTTAAACTCATGGACCGGATTTAGACAACTCCGCGCATCCTGTCTCACGTTTCACACAGCGCTGGAGTTCGCATGCACGATCTGCGGGAGGAAATGAAATGCCGGATGTACACATTACCATGCTTGAGGGGCGCTCAGTCGATCAGAAACGCAAGCTCGCCGAGCGTATCACGCAGGTGCTTGTCGAAGAAGCGGGCGCGAAGCCGGAAAGCACCCACATTGTTTTCATCGAAGTTCCGCACACAAACTTTGCGGTATCGGGTGGTCTCATCGCCGATAGGAAGAAGACTTCGTAAGCAGAACGGGTGCCAGCAACACAGCCGAGCGGCGATTCAGTCTCCCTGGTGAATTTCCATCGTTTGATCGACGGAAATTGTCGGGAAGTGAGGTGGCGTGACGCCGGCCGGCACGTCCAGGGGCGGAGCGGTGTAACGTGCGGTGGCTATAAAACCATTTGCTGACGGATCGACGGAGTAGGTGTACCCGTCGCGCCCGGTACGCGCGATGTTCATTGTGCCGTTCGATGCTAGAGTTGGCAGGTCTGTATAGGAACCGTTCTGCGCGTAATACATCCGCTCGGCCTGCGCGATCGACATCAGGTCGGTTTGAACGCCCGTGAGGCTAATGGCCTGTGTCGCCACCATACCGGGGCCTGGTGAGGCTTGTTTCAAGAAGTGCATATATACGCCCATGCCGATGGCGGCCACAAGCAGCGTGCTGATGAGTCCAAAGGCTCTCATAACCAAATTATACGCCGCCAACTATTTGGTGCGCCGAAGAGCGCGCTCCATGTGCAGTTCCGGGCAACCCCTCTTCCGATTGACACGAATACCAGTTATCGATACGCGCGGCGGTTCCGCGGCGGAATTGACACTAGCGAGCATGAGTGTTACCTCTCTCCAGATATGAAATTGAAAATGTTCGCCCGCGGGCTCGCCTTGGATGATACCGGCGTTGCGAGTCGGCGCGATTCACCGCGCCGCCGCTCTTGCTCTATATGTTCGCGCCTCTCATGCTTCGCAGTCCTCTCGGGGATTCTTGCGTGGGGAATCGCTGGGCACGCCGCATACGGAGCGACGCCGGCGGAATCTCCGGCTGCGTCCGCGGCTAGCATCGACGGGAATGAAGCGGAGCTGAACGGCGCGCGGATGACAGCGGGCGCGACTCTCTTTCCGGGCGATGTTGTTCAACTTGGCGCGGGTTCAACGGCCGCACTGCAATTTGGAAAAAATCTGGTGCTTGCTACTTCTTTCACTGAATTTGTCATCGAACCGGCGGGGGTGAGCCTGCGCAGCGGGCGCATGCAGGTCCGCGCCAGCTCAGGAGATTCATTTGCGATTAGCGGCCCATTTTTCAATTTGAGTATCGTGTCGCCCGCGGGCGGTGCAAGCTCCGTGGAGATTCGGGTGGGCGGCGCGCACGCTCAGGTTTCAACAGTAGCCGGCGCTGCAGAGCTGACTGCCGCCGGAAGCAACGTGCGCTATAAGTTGCACCCAGGAGAAACGGCTACCCTGGACGGCACAACCGGAGACCCGCAAGCTAACCAAGGCGCTGCAAAACTAGCCGCCGGTAAGATATCGAGCTTAGTCCCGCAAGTGCAGATTGACCGTTCCTCGGCGACATCGGTCGCTGACGTTTCGACGCAGGTGCTCTGGAACGACGACCTGCGCAGCGGGCCAACAGGCCGCGCGCGTATCGCCCTCAACGATGGCTCGCTTCTAAACCTGGGTTCAAATTCCGAAATGCGCGTCGTTCAACATGACGCGAAAGCGCAGCAGACCACTCTTGACCTCGCCGTGGGACGAATGCGCGGCCAGGTGGTAAAGCTGACTCGTCCGGGATCGAAATTCGAGATCCGAACGCCCATGGGTGTCGCGGGCCTGGTGGGGACCGATTTCTCTCTTTTCGTTACCCCTGAATACACCGAACTGATGGTCTTCTCAGGTGTGGTGCGATTCACTCCCATTTTGAGCGGACCAACTGCTACCGTGAATGCTGGGATGAAGATCCATATTTTGAGGTCAGGTATGATCGAAGGGCCATCCCCTGCCACGCCCGATGATATCCAGACGGCCCAGAACTTGACGAACGCTCCGAAGCCCCCCCTTCAGAGCCTTTCCATTCCAGGGGTGCATGGCGTCTTGATGCCGACCGTGATCGTCTCGGTGGCCGCAGGCGCGGCGGTGGCAGGCATCGGCGCCTGGCGGGACACAGCTGAAGTCGTTAGTCCTCAAAAACCCTGATCGACCGGCTTCCAAATACAATTATTATTTTTTAGGACGCCAAAATTACGGAACGGCCCCGGCGTCAATTCTCAGAGCGGGGTCTGCACGACCAGGTAGTGAAACGGTTCTTCCACGTTCTTGTACACGTGGGGAACGCCGGGTGGAATGATAATCACATCCCCTTTGCTGATGCGATGCGTCTCGCCGCTTCCGATCGTTTGACCGCCGAGGTCATCGAGCTTCGCGGCGCTTGCCGCTTTGGCAGCACCTGGAGTCCCCGGAGTGACGAATGTCGCCGCGCCGCTCATGATAACGACAACGGCGGTCCAGCCCTCGTGTGAATGAGGCTGCCCTTCGTCGGCTTTGGTTCGGCTGTTGGTATGCACCGTGTATGTTGCGCCTTGACTATCTTTGCGCGAAAACAGGACCCTGCTGCCGTCCGTGGAAATTGCCTTGGCAAACGAGGCGTCCACTTTCTCGTGACTGAAGTAGGTAATCGCCGGGACGGAGGAATTTTGCTGCGCGGCTGTTTTTGCCAACCATCCGGCGCTGAATGCGACTACCGTCAAAACGACCGGGACGGTTTTCCGAATATTGAACATGCGGTCATACCTCCATTTGTGCGGGGACTCTATCGCGTAAGAGAAATCGTTTGCCATAGTACGTACCGATAGGTCCCGCGTCAATGAGCAGGCTGTGTGAGCACGGCATGCGGTGGTCCCACGCTGGGAACACCAACCAAAATCCGCCAGACTTGACAGGACGGAATTAGAAGACAAAAATGGCGGTCATCGAATCTTAAACGGATAACACTCGAGGCGGACTTGGAGGACCTATGTCACTGCGCGTCCCTATCTTAGCGTCGGGCTCACGCATTGGTTTACGGGCAATCCTGCTGATCACGATTTGCCTTATTGCGGCGCATCGGGTTCATGCCCAAACGCCGCAGCCGGATTTCGAGAACGATTATTTGACGATCAATGCGCCGCATCCTTCCTTTGAAGTTCCCGGTTTCGAGCGCAAGATGCATATCCACCCGTTCAATCGCGTGATGATCTACATGCATCCCGGCGGCGAAGTGCTTCATTTCAAGGACGGCCACATCGAGGATCTCAAGTGGCAAGCGGGCGAAGTGAAATGGAGTCCCGCGCAGGGCCCGCATTATTCGGTAATTCCCACCGACACTCCGGCGTTCACCGGTCCGATGATCGTCGAAGTCGCGCTCAAGAAGCCGGGCGATCCGAGTAAGAAGGCGACGACCGCGCTCGATCCGATACAGGTGGACCCTAAAGATTGCAAGGTGGAGCTGGATAACGACCAGGTTCGCGTCCTCCGTATCAAGATCGGCCCGCACCAGAAAATGCCGATGCACGAATTCGCACTCAATCACATGACTGTTTTCATTACGGATCAAAACGTGCGCCAGACTTGGCCCGACGGAAAGAGTGAAGCGATGCAGCACAAGCCCGCGGAATACGTCTGGAGCGGCCCCTCCAAACAAGCGATCGAGAATCTGAATGACGGACCGTTCGAGGAATTGGTTGTGGAACTTAAGAATTGATTTTTGTCTTCGCCCAGGCCGGAAATCAGAACGTAAACCGGGAATTGACCGCTGCAATGGAAGCTATCGCTTCAATTCTGGAACACTAGGATATACTTCGCCGATGGAAAAGATGAGTAAGCCGAACCGGAAAGCTTTTTTGTCCCTCATGACACGCAAAAATAATTTGCTTCGCATCGTTAGCGTCATCGCTCTGATCGCCTCCCTGACGATTCCCTTGTCGGAAATCGCGGCGAAAACGGGAGACAAAAGCGACTTTGTTTACGTCGGCACTTACACTCGCAGAGGGGTCAGCAAGGGCATCTATGGATATCGCTTCACGCCATCCACTGGCGATATCGTCCCGCTTGGGCTCATGGCGGAAGCACCCCATCCCTCGTACCTGATCGTGTCTCCGAACCAGCGTTTTCTATATTCCACAAACGAGCATGAGAGTGCGACCGACCCGGGGAATTCAGTCACTGCGTACGCAAGGGATGTGACGACCGGCAAGCTCACGTTGATAAACAAAGTTTCGAGCAAGGGAATGGGTCCGGCTCATATCGCGATCGATAAGACGGGAAAATTCCTGGCGGTGGCCAACTTCGGCAGCGGAAGCATCGCGGTATATTCCATTCATCCCGATGGCTCGCTTGGCGAGGCGACAGCGTTCGACCAGCACACTGGCTCGGGAGGCGATCCGGTGCGCCAGGCGGGACCACATGCTCACTGCGTGTTGTTTTCTCCCGACAATCGTTTCCTGCTCGTCGCCGAACACGGCCTCGACAAAATCTTTGTTTATAAATTCAATCGATCGACCGGCGCCCTTGAGCCGAACGACCCGCCGTTCTATTCGGTGAAGCCCGCGTGGGCGCCGCGCCATCTGGCCTTTCAACCCAATGGCAAATATTTGTACGTCATCAGTGAGATCGGCTCGAAGCTGACAACGTTCGATTACAACGCGGCGCACGGCACGCTGAAGGAAGTTCAGACCATTTCGGCTTTGCCCGATGGTTTTTCAGGAGAGAGCAGGTCGGCTGAGGTTGAACTCGATCGCGCGGGCAAGTTCCTGTACGGCTCGAATCGCGGCGACAACAGCATCATCGTAACCGCCGTGAATCCGAAGGACGGGACGCTTACGCCGGTCGAATTCGTTTCGACTCAGGGAAAGACGCCGCGCAACTTCGCTTTCGATCCTAGCGGCAATTACTTTTTTGTGGGCAACCAGGATTCCGACACCGTGGTGATTTTCCGCGTGGATCGAACGACCGGAAAATTGACTCCCACCGGGCAAGTCCTGAAGGATGCCGCCGAGCCGAGTTGCGTGCTTTTTGTCGCGGCTCAGTGAACGCGTTTCGTTGAAATGGCAGCGCAAGGACAATCTGCTTTCTAGTTTCCCTGCTCGATGCGGCCACCTACGTGGGGAGCTTCGTCGAACCCAAGAAGATTAATGGACGCGCCGAAACGAGCTTGGAGGGGGACCCTCCGACCCGGGGACCACTCGACTCTGGATTACCACCGCGTGCCCCAATCCAAGACATATCGGCGACGAAAGAGTAAGTATCAATGGTCCCAAAATCGATAAGTGATTGGTGTCACGTCTGAATGTGACATGCGTCACATCCGGCAGAGATCGAAGCGGCGCATTCTAAATGCACGAGGAGGTGCCTTATGAACGCGACCGCTACACAAACGAGGATTTCGCTTAAGAACATATTATTCGCAACGGACTTTTCACCGGCAGCGGAGGCTGCTCTGCCGTATGTTTTGGGACTCGCCAAGCAATATGGCGCTATAGTCCATGGAGTGCATGTCCGGTATCCCGCAACCTACCCGATTGTCGGGCCGGAGGCGATGCCGCAAATCATCGAGGCGGCGGAGGAACAGGCGAAACTGGAAGCGCAGCAAATGCACGAAATGCTGGCCAGCATTCCGCACGATGTGACGATCAGCGAGGGCGATCTGTGGCCGACAATCGATGGCATGGTGCAGAAACAGCTGATCGACATGATCGTGATAGGCACTCACGGACGGACTGGCTTTGGAAGGGCTGTGCTTGGATCCATCGCGGAAGAGATTTTCCGGAAAGCCCCGTGCGCGGTTTTGACAGTAGGACCGCACATCTCGAAAGACACCGAACGCCGGTTGGAGATGAAGGAAATTCTATACGCAACCGACTTCTCTGCTGCGTCACTGGCAGCGCTGCCGTTTGCAGTTTCCCTGGCTCAGGAACACCAGGCGCGCCTGACGATACTCAATGTCGTCGAAAAAGCGGAGACCGGAGATCTGGTTCATCCTGAGATGTACAACGAGTCCACAATGCGGCAACTCCGAAAGCTGGTGCCGGCCGAGGCGGAACGCTGGTGCGAGCCGCAGTTCAAAATCGAACGCGGGCCAGCGGCGGAAAAAATCATGGAGACCGCCACTGCGACCGGCGCGGACCTGATCGTGCTGGGTGTCCGGAGCGCGGAAGGCCGGCTGGGAGCCGCGACACACATACTGCGACCGACGGCTCACCAGGTAGTCACACAAGCCGAGTGCCCCGTGCTAACTGTCCGCGGGTAAGTGGGCGATGAGGCCCATGTGACACCCACCGCGATCACGGCGAGAGAACCCGGGGTTGAGCAAACTTCGAGACGGCTAGCGCAAAAACCAAGCCCTCAACCCCGGGCGCCATCTCCAATTTTGTTGGAGGTGCATTCACGCCAAGATTCGGTCATTGCGATCCTCGCGATGGTTGGGATAGCGGCGCATCTGGTTCTGCGATACTTCCCGACGACTTCAACTCTTTCTCGGAATTCTCCTCTCTATCTGATACTGATTCTTGGCGGGGCGCCTCTTGTCTTCCGGTTGATTCAAAAAATCATGGTTCACGAATTTGGGTCCGATCTGCTGGCGGGATTGTCGATTGTCGTGTCCGCGTTGATGGGCCAATTTCTTGTCGGCGCGATTGTGGTTCTAATGCTTTCGGGCGGCACCGCCCTGGAGGAGTTTGCGACACGGCGCGCATCTTCGGTCCTCGAGGCGTTGTCGCGAAGAATGCCCAGTTCCGCGCATCGCAAGACGGAAACCGGAGTCACGGATATTGGAATTGTGGAAATTGCTGTTGGCGATGTTCTTGTCGTATTTCCACACGAAATCTGCCCGGTTGACGGCGTGGTCGTCGAAGGCCAGGGAAGAATGAATGAAGCCTATCTGACCGGCGAGCCCTACGAGATGTCCAAGACGCCGGGTTCGGAAGTGCTTTCCGGGGCCATCAACGGCGAGACTGCGCTGGGCATTCGGGCTGCAAAACTGCCGATCGATTCCCGATACGCGAAGATTATGCAGGTGATGCAGGACACGCAACAGCGAAGGCCACGGTTGCGTCGGCTTGGGGATTTGCTGGGGGCATGGTACACGCCGCTTGCCGTTGCGACTGCATTGGTGGCCTGGATTGTAAGCGGGCAGTCTCACCGATTTCTCGCCGTCCTGGTGATCGCAACGCCCTGTCCACTGTTGCTGGCGATACCCGTTGCAGTGATCGGCGCGATTTCGCTTTCCGCGCGCCGCGGCATCATTATTAAGAATCCCGCCGTGCTCGAGCAGATCGGCAATTGCACGACATTGATCTTCGACAAGACTGGCACGCTGACCTACGGCCGCCCGATGCTGACGGAAGCTTTCTGCGCTCCGGGAGTTTCCAGGCAAGACGTTCTTCGAATTGCCGGGAGTTTGGAGCGCTATTCGAAACACCCTCTTGCCGTTGCGATTGTGGAGGCCGCCCACCGTGAAAATCTTACAGTTGATGCGGTGACAGAAGTCAGCGAGAAGCAAGGAGACGGTCTTCGTGGAACAGTTGGTGGACGGCACGTGCGGATTACGGGGCGTGGCAAGATCAGCACACAAAACCTTCCGCTGCCAACAGCTGCAGCAGGACTCGAATGTTTGGTCTTCGTCGACGATCGATACGCCGCCACTTTCCGGTTTCGCGATGTTCCACGAGCCGACGGCCGAAATTTTATCGATCATCTCAGTCCTCGGCATCACGTCGGTCACGTCCTTCTGGTTTCGGGCGACCGGGCGTCGGAAGTTTCCTATCTGGCTGGCCTGGTCGGAATCAAGGAAGTCTATGCAGGAAAGAGCCCTGAAGAAAAAGTCTCGGTTGTCAGGAGAGAGACGGAATCGGCGAAAACATTGTTCGTCGGTGACGGCATCAACGATGCTCCGGCAATGCAGGCTGCGACGGTGGGAGTCGCCTTCGGTATGAACAGCGACATTACAGCCGAGGCCGCCGACGCGGTGATCCTCGATGCGTCGCTGAGTAAGGTGGACGAATTGATGCATATTGGAAGGCGGATGCGTTTCATCGCGCTTCTTAGCGCTTTGGGTGGGATGACTCTTAGCCTGATTGGAATGATTGCCGCCGCGTTCGGTCTGCTTACTCCGATTGAAGGCGCAATCGCCCAGGAGTTCATCGATCTTGCCGCCGTCCTCAATGCGCTCCGTGTCGCGTTTCCATTCGAGCGTTTGACAGATTTCTAAACGTGCATGCATTCCACGCCTCCCGTATGATTCTCTTCAGGTCTTGCTCACTTCACGCGTAATTCCCAGACTGGGGGACGGATACTCGCCATGAGCGGCTCTGAATCCATCGTTACGGCAAATCGATCCGCTATGGAGAGCCTGTTGTCACCGAAATCGGTTGCCGTCATCGGCGCTACGGACCGGGAAGGAACGGTTGGACGCACGG
>JBEKCU010000185.1:0-9388 GCA_050014735.1 Candidatus Acidiferrales bacterium
GCCCAACTTGCAGAAGAAGCAAAACCAAGAGAATTCCCGTTCATCTTTCCCTTTTTCTTTCTCGCCCTGCTCATTAATTAAGAGTACTAAAACGGTCTCAGAGATGTTGGCACGGAGGGTTTCTGAAAAAATTACACGGTATGTGGAAGAAAACTGGGCAGACTGAAAGCGTGTTTTTTGCGTTTTTCGAGGCGCGATCCGCGGGCGTTGGGAAATTCACACGAGCACTTTCGCACCCCGTGTGCTGATCTCACCACTTCAGACGATGTGCGAGGTAATGAACAACCGCGTCGCGTGCGTATCAAAATGGACCGGACCTTGCCAAGCGAAAACAGCTTGTGAAAGAAAATCTGCTCTAGCTGAAATCCTGTAGAAAACTGGGAAAAACTGCGGAAATGAGGCGCAAGTCGCACGCGAGCCAGCAAGCGATCCGCCGGCCGGAAGCGTGGCTGATATGTCTCAGAAAACCACGAGATTCGCCTCCGCGAATTTTCTGCGGGTGCTTCTCCGCACTCACTGACACTCAATAACCACCTCGTGTGGCCCCACCGGACAGCGGTACTGCGCCGTCCCCTGTCCCACGCGACCATCGAACGTTGCCTGCGCATGGTGAATCGGACAGTTCATCGTGGCCGGACACCCCGCACCAAGCGCGATCGTGGCCAAAGCGAGTACGCACACGATCACTAAAATGCTCAGCTTAACTCTCATCGTCCTACCTCCACCGTTCCGGTCACACCGCCATCAGCGCCCGGCACCGTGCATACGGCGACCGCTCCCCAAGGGACGGTGGCAGACATTATACGTGACGCGAGACTCGTCGTCGGGCATCCCAACTCACCGACCTCGGCCAAGCGTGACAGCCAATCATCCAGCTTTAGTGGCTTCGGCGGGCCACGCTTTCTGACGCTACTGACGCAATCTAGCCCTGTTTTGCAGACTTTTCTATAGAGGGCTGCTCTATAGGAACTCCTGAAAACACCCCTTTGTTGCGTCAGTTGTGTCAGTGGCTCGTATAAGCGTCGGCCTCGGGATTCACATTCAGAATCTCCGAGACGAGCGCCGGGTCGTTCGGCTCAATCCGGCGAGCTTCAGCCTGTTTTCGGCAGCGAAGGCCCGTCCAGAAGCGCGCGCTACCGGAGCTTCCCTCTCGAAATCCCTTTTTCTTCATTTTCTCCGGGAAGGCTTTCCGGGACACGGGCTTTTCCTTGTTGGCTCGGCACCAATCCTGGTAAGCAATCCGCAGTTCCGTTTTCGAAACCTGGAACGCCATGTCCAATTCGCAGCAATCCTCGAAGAATGGGGCGAGCGGATCGCTCTCGGCTTCGTACTCACTCGTAGCCTGCTCGACTGCCTTGGGAGTCTTGAGTCCGTCTTTCTGCCAGGCCAGGCAGCCCACGATAGCCCAATTCAAGATGCCGGGGGCTTCGGCCTTCAATTTTTCCAACATCCCTTTATCGGCGTGTCGGGGGTCAAACGTGTGAACGAACGGTATCAGGCGAATGCGTCGCCACATCGCGTTGGAATCATCCCCGATGATCGGCTTGTGATTGAATGCAAGCCAGAGCTTGTGTGTCGGCCGAAACGAAAAAGAATTTCGATAGAGCGGACGCACGGTGATCGTATCGCCTCCCGTCCATGATTTGATGCGCGCTTCGTCCAGCTTTTTGCCCTCGCGTGTTTCAACCGCCTTCGCAAAGCGAGCGCCCGGCAAATTTACACCCTCGCCGGGAGTGCTTCCGCCGAGTTTCGCTTCCAGCACGCTGAAGGGCAAGTCCAGGCCGTAGTCTCCTTGGACATACAGAATTATTTCGAGCAATGTTGTCTTGCCGTTGCTTCCCTCGCCGTAACATGCAAACAGACACTGTTCGCGCGTGCAGCCAGTCAGCGAATATCCAACAGCCTTCTGAACGTAACTCTTGAGGTCGGCGTCTGCACCAAAAGTCTCTTCGAGGTATAGCTCGAAGCGTGGGCATTTCGCATTGGGATCGAAGGCCACAGGCGAGAATTTTGTGATGCGATCTTGCTGCGTCGCTGGGCGCAGCGTGCCGGTGCGCAAGTCCACGATGCCGTTGGCGACGCCGAATTGCCAATGGTCGGAGTCCCACCCCTCTCCGTCATCGCTGATTGGCGCTTCCGACTTCGCCAGTTCGAGCGCTGCATCAATCTGATAGCGGCCCTCGCTTTTAAATGCCCACTGGATTTCCTCCTTGCGCTTGTCCTCGTCGCCAATGTTCAAAGCGAGCTTGGCGCGCTGACGGGCCGCCCGTTTCGCTAGGATGCGCACTTTCCCCTGCTTGTCCTCCAGCCAGCGGCTTCGAGTCTCGTTCCAAATGAGCCATCTGCCTTGCTTGTGGTCAAACAGAACCTTCTCGCCATAAAGAGCCGCGAACAGTTCCGCGTTGCCCGAATCGGTGCGGTGCGGGAGGTGTTGCTTGTGTGTGCGTGACATTTGCTACCTCACCGGACGCGCTGGGCGTGTTCCGGCGTCAATTAAGCGGGTGACCTCTGACAAAGGAACGCGGACGAGTTTGCCGATCTTAATCGTGCTAATTCGTCGTTCAAAGATCCACCTGCGAATACAACTTTTTGTGACATTCAACCGCTCGGCTGCCTGCGGGACGCTGAGTAGAGTAATTTCTGAATTGCTCATATTTCGGTTCCTCCTTGACGCGCTCTGCGCGCGATGAGGAAGATTACAGCGTGGAAGTGCTACTAAGTAAGAGTAGGAATCACTGGTGGGATTCTCTACATGTAGATAAATCGGAGAGGATTTTCTACTTTCGCGGGGCTTTTGTCTACTTCCGTGGGCCCGGATGGCGCTCAGGCGGTTTCCATCCCGGAATGCCACACTTTTTGAGGACTTTCCGCAACGCAATCACTTCTTGTCTCAGAGCTTGTGCGGGGGAGTCAATGTTTTCGTCTCTTGCAGACGAATAAAACTTCTCGGCGAGTCCTTCCCATGTGAGGGTCGGATCGGCGAGTAGAGCTTCCAAGGCCTCTACTGCTGCCTGCCTACGTTCTGGCGGCCGCCCGCGACGCTTGCCGAGCCAAGCCTTTCTGAGTGTTTCCGCATAATCGGCAACACCCTTAAGTCCGGCGCTGACATACGCGTTCACCCACGAGTCAATGTCGGCCTGTATCTCGGAAACGCTCACTTCAATCTTCGGATCAACCAACCATGCGGTCAATTCGTTCGCTTCCGCTAGGAGCGGAACAGCCTTAGGCCAAAAGTCTTCGGCCGGCAAATTTAGCGCGCTGAGACGGATTACCTCCAGGACGCGCGCGAAAAGCGCAGACAGCATTGCCGCTTGAATCGGGTGTTGCTGGTGAAGTTCGCGGATTACCGGTTCGACCGACGCAGCGATTTGCTCAACCTTCGCGGTGCCAGTAAGACTCTTTCGCTCTTTCGCAGAAACCTGCGCTTTCTTCTTAGGCTGGGCATACCCACCTCCCGCGTGGCATCCCGGTCTTGGAAGTGAGCGCGGCAGGCAGGCCGGGATGCGCCCGCTCTTCGCTGCGTCCAGCTAGCCGCGGACCAATCATACTGCTTGACAACTTGCCGGGCAAGTAGTAACCTGCCGGGCACCTTATGATAAAAGACTCCGACAAAGTGATTCGTCAATACCTCACCGAGATGGCCCGCAAAGGCGGCAAAGCACGGGCCAAGAAATACGACAAGGCCACGTTGAGCAAGTGGGGGAAGAAGGGCGGCAGGCCGCCGAAGAAGGGAGACGCGAAGTGAGCCTCTATAAGCGCGGGGATATCTATTGGTATAAGTTCCGATTCGCCGGCCGAATGATCCGTGAATCTGCGAAGACCAAGAGCAAGACCTTGGCGAAAGACGGAGAGCGCGTACGGCGCCGACAGCTTGAGGAAAGCTGGAATCAGGTTAAGCGGCGGACATTGCCCCCTTGTTTCGATCAAGCCGCGGATGCATGGCTCGAATCAGTCAAGCCTCACCTATCAGAGCGCACCCAGGATATCTACGATGTGGCTCTCCGTTGTCATCTGAAGCCGGCAATTGGGGCGATACTGCTTTGCGATATCGACGCCAGCAGGATCGCAACTTACCAAGCCCGGCGCAAAGTAGAACAAGTTTCGGCGCGCACACTCAACAAGGAATTACAGGTACTCCGGCAGATTTTGAAACGACACAAATTGTGGGCAAACCTTCAAGGGGAGGTAAAGTTCGAAAGGGAAACAGACCACATTGGCAGGGCTATGGTAGAGGAAGAGGAGACGCGGTTGCTGACCGCCTGTGAGTCGAACATCTTGCTTCGTACAGTAGTGTCCCTCGCCCTGAACACCGCGCTTCGAAAGAATGAAATTCGGACGCTTCGTTGGAGTCAGATAGATTTGCTTGGCCGCACTCTGACCGTAGGACACACCAAAACCGAAGGGGGAAGTGGCAGGGTCATTCCACTGAACAGCGTCGCGCATGCTGCACTCGTTCGTTGGGCGAGCCGGTTCCCGACAGCGAAGCCGGAGGAATACGTGTTTCCGGCATGTGAGGATGCGAGGATCGATTGTAAGAAACCTCACGCAAGCAACATTGATCCGTCGCAGCCAATAAAATCATGGCGCACGGCTTGGAGGCGGGCGTTGAAGGATGCAAGTTTAGAAATCCGATTCCATGATTTGCGACATACCTGTATTACCAAGTTGGCGGAAGGACAGGCGAGTGAACAAACCCTAATGTCCATCGCAGGTCATATGAGTCGTAAGATGGTGGAACACTACTCGCACATCCGTATGGCAGCCAAGCGAGCGGCCTTGGACGCTATTGTGAAGCCCATTATTGATGCAGGTGTGGCACAAAATTGGGCACAGTCGCCAAATGTCGAAAAAACCGCTGCCTCTATCTAGAAGAAAAGATTGGTGGGCCTGGGTGGACTTGAACCACCGACCTCACCCTTATCAGGGGTGCGCTCTAGCCACCTGAGCTACAGGCCCAACAGAAACAGATACTGCCCAATGTACCGAACATCATAACGGCGAGAGATGCGGAGGGTCAAGCGTACGAAAACGCGCCGGTCAATCGGCGGCTCTTTTGTTTCTGGAAACGAGCCAAAATCAGGGCGGAGGCGCAGCCGCCCTGACGAAGCGCGCCCTACGGCCACGCATGCTGCCGCAGCCGAAACCGCGATGAGTGCCCAGAGAACCCGGTTGCGCCTTCAACGCCGAGAGACCGTGCATTCAGAGATTACGAATCGGCTTCGGTGTGCATACTCACTTTGAGAATCGTTTCGATCCAATTGAGGCTGAGACACACCACATGAAGAAAATGCGAAACGAAAGCCAGCCTTTGAAGGTGCAGGCCCGAATGTTCAGCCGAGAACGAATCACCTTGTCACGCGGGGTGTGCCTCCACACGGGCGTGCGGACGGGTAACGAATTAGAATTCGAGACTGAGGGAGATAGCTTTCTTATCCGCCCCACAAAGCCCCACGGATCACGCGAAAATTCTGCAATTCGCTCCGGGCAATGATCCGGCGCCCTTACGCGCTCAGTAGTCGCATCAATCCGACCGCAGCATGCGATAGCCGCGCACCACGGCGCGACACTAAATACAACGATCGAGGCATCTTGAGTTGCCGGATGCGGACCTCGGCAAGCAGTTTCCGCTCAACTTCCCACCGCACGCACATCCTCGGCACGATCGCCACGCCCATGCCCATTTGTACAAAACGCTTGATGCTTTCGATTGTGGGCATTTCGATGTCGCGATGCAGCGGGGTGCGGTGCTTCTCGAAGAGTTGGATGACGCGTGAGCGATAGGGTGACTCAACGTTGTGCGCGATAAAGGTTTCATCGCCCAGTTCTTTGATGTCCACCGAACGGCGATTCGCCAGGCGATGCTTGGGCGGAACTACGAACGCCAGCTCATCCCGGAGAATTTCGACGGCGGTTAATTTCGGGTCTTGCGGGACGTAAGACACCGTGCCCAGGTCGAGGCGATAGTTCAGGACTTCTTGCGGGATGTCGCGCGAGAGCGTGCGGTGCATGATCAGCTTCACGCCGGGGTAGAGTTTCCTGTAGCACGCCAGGGCCGGCAGGAGCGCGTGGATCGAGCTTTCGTTCACGCCCAGGCGAAGTTCGCCGCGACCCAGGCTCTTCAGGTCCTCCATTCCCTTTTGTATTTCGTCGCGCAGGTTCAGCAGGCGCTCGGCGTAGTCACGCAGGAGCTCGCCGGCGTCGGTGAGCTTTACCTGGCGCGCGCCGCGCACCAGCAGCGGCTGGCCGACCGATTCTTCCAGCTTGCGGATCACAATGCTGACCGCCGGCTGCGTGCGGTACAGCTTTTCTGCCGCTCGGGAGAAGCTTTGCTCCTTCGCGACGGTCAGAAATACCTGGAGCTGCGATAATTCCATGAGAGTCTCTCCAGTAGGACAGGCTTCAGCCTGTCTGGGTTAATGTTCTCCTCAACTTAAGCGTCGAGCAAACCTCGATATTCCACGCACGACCGGTTCGGAGCGCAGGCAACGCTCCCAGCGAAAAACCAGACAGGCTGAAGCCTGTCCTACCCAAAACCGCTCTCGCTGATATAATAGGGTTTTATAGCACTGACAACTATTATAAATTTGATCTTCTTGCGCAGCTAGCGTGCAATAGAGATTGCAGGAGAGTGATATGGCCATGGACATTGTACGCATCTTCGACACTACCCTTAGGGACGGGGAACAATCTCCGGGATTTTCGATGAGCGTGACGGAAAAAATCCGCATGGCTCATCAACTGGAATCGCTTGGCGCCGATATCATCGAGGCGGGCTTCCCGATCGCCTCGCGCGGAGACCTGGAAGGGGTGCGCGAAATCGCGCGTGAAATCCGCGGCTGCACCGTGGCTGCGCTGGCTCGCGCCAGGCGCGATGACATTGACGCAGCGCTCGATGGCATCTCCGGAGCGGCTCATCCGCGGCTGCATACGTTCCTGGCAACGTCGGATTTGCATCTTCATTACAAGCTGCGCCTCACGCGTGAAGAGGCGCTCGAAGCAATCTCCACGAACGTGCGCTATGCGCGTGAACGCTGCGCGGAAGTGGAATTTTCCGCTGAGGACGCCAGTCGCACCGACATCGATTTTCTTTGCAAAGCGGTGAACGCGGCCGTTCGCGCCGGTGCAACGACTATCAATCTGCCCGACACAGTCGGCTACGCCGTGCCGGAGGAGTATGGAGCCATGTTCCGCCGCGTCATCGAATCGCTGGACGGTGGAGCAGGCATCACGCTCAGCGCGCATTGCCATAACGATCTGGGCCTGGGTGTGGCCAATTCCCTGGCTGCGATTCAGGCGGGGGCACGTCAGCTCGAATTAACCGTGAACGGAATCGGCGAGCGCGCCGGAAATGCCGCGCTGGAGGAAGTCATCGTTTTGCTTCGCGTGCGCCAGGCTACTCTCGGCGTGACGACGAATATCCGCTTGGACAAACTATATGCCACCAGCCGCCTGCTCTCCGAGATTACCGGAGTGCCTGTAGCGCCCAATAAAGCGATCGTAGGAGCGAACGCGTTCGCGCACGAAGCAGGCATCCATCAGGACGGCATCCTCAAGAATCCCCTTACCTACGAAATCATCTCCCCTGAAGCGGTTGGCGTTCCCAAGAGGTCACTGGTCCTCGGAAAGCATTCGGGGCGCAACGCACTCCGCGCGGCGTTGGTCGAGATCGGCTACGAACCGAATGCAGCGGAACTTGACGAATGCTACAAGCGCGTGGTGACACTAGCGGATGAATCGAAGAATGTCCGAACACGCGATCTGCTTGCGATTGCGCACCAGGTCATGCGCAAGCGAAGCACCGAGTCAACCATCGCCGCTGAGTAAGCGGTTTACGTTAAATTATGGTTTTCGTTTGTGAGAGGAAAGCTTCGGGGAGCAGGGCGAGCCTGTCTTTGTCAAAAAAGATTCGCACGCATTTTAGATCGCTGGCATTGCTGTTCACGAAATGTGAGTCAATGGGTCGACCGAAGGGCACGACATGGCGTGCCCCTACAGCGGCGAATCACCAGAAATTATCGAAATCCATTAAATTCACGAATGATCTCGGTTTTGTTTGCGTGAAATCCAGACTAGACGAATGGACTCTCGTCCGCGCTTGGACCATAAATCGATGGTATGGGGACATCGAGTAACTTGAGATATACGGACAATTGCCCGCGGTGATGGTAGATATGATTCATGAGGATCGAGCGGATGAAGGCTATTCGCGGGGTGGCGAAAATTACTTTTCCGCCCCCGGTCAATGTCCAAGTTGACATGAGCCTGGCATCGTCGAGTTTCGCCAGGACTTCCTTCGCGTGCGCGGTGCTCTGCGCGAATCCATCCATGATTTCCTTCAGACTCTTAGGTTCCGGCTGGGCCATGCTGCCAATCTCATATGTATCCTTGCTGACCATGTCCGCCAGATTGCCCTGCCCGCGCGCGATATGCAGCGCAAGCTGGCCGAGGGAATAGGATTTGGGGTGTGGCTTCCATGAGAGTTTGTCCTCGGGTACGCGATCGAGGACGCGCTGCGTCGTTTTCGATTCCTGGTCGATCTCCATCAGTATGGAATCAATGATTGCCATGGCTGCTCCTTTTCGCGGTGTTTCAGTTGAAAAGGCACGGCGTGCCGCGCCCTTGCGGCAATACATTCGCAACCGTAGTCTACCAGTGGGTAGTGGTACAGTTTGAATTTCAATCGTCGGTTGGTTTTGGAATCTCTAATTCACCGTGCCAGCAATGACGAAGAAGGGCCTGAATCTCAGATTCCGATACATCTGTTTGATCTTTATTTATTGGCAGGGAATACCATGCACGTCTTCCGGCATGAGGAAAGTCGGGGAGTTCAGTCACAAAAGTAATTACACGCGAACCATCAGCTTTAAGTCTGTCATCGTTTACTTCAATTCCATAGCGACTAAGCCATTTGCATAACTTGTCTATCTTCATTGGCAATCGAAGAAGCACTGTAGACGAGCAAATTTTGACTCATGATCTGGATTTTCCCAGTTACTTTTAATTCGGTTCCTTTGGGTGGCCAGAATTTTTCGGGTGCTGGATATCTAATATCCTCAGCCCAACCATTCAATAGACCAAACTCGATATAACTTTGAATTGCTAGACTGACCTTGCGGTCAGCGTCGTCTCGGTCTGTCCCAGTTGAAGCCAGATCAAACTCAAGGGCATGAGCGGTAATTCCGCCACTAGGTTCAGGATGAAATATGATCGTCACGGTAGTCGGAAGTGCAAACGGTCTTTGCGCTGGCATTGTCATACAAGCCTCCAAACCCTCCGTGCCAACATCTCTGAGACCGTTTTAGTACTCTTAATTAATGAGCAGGGCGAGAAAGAAAAAGGGAAAGATGAACGGGAATTCTCTTGGTTTTGCTTCTTCTGCAAGTTGGGC
>JBEKCU010000186.1:0-9365 GCA_050014735.1 Candidatus Acidiferrales bacterium
CCCGCCCAAAAGAGAGGTAATTTTCCAGCGCACTGTTTCGTCCTCCTCGAAGTTTCGTTCATCCAACGGAAACTTAACCGAGCTAGGGCAAAACAGTGCTATTCAATTTCGGAATTCAGGTTTATTGGGAGTCACCGGGCAACGTCCATATCCTCGCGGTTGCGCGGGTGTCGCCGTCCCGGATATTGGAAAGATAGACTTTAACAGCAATGGGCAGTGAGATTGACTAATTTTCCGGTTCCGCAGGATCAGGCACGCCCAATTTCGACAGCCGATACCTCAACGCATTCCGCGAAAGCCCAAGCGCACGGGCAGCCTGGCTTTTATTGCCGTTGGCCCGACGCAATGCTTCTCGTATGGTTTCGTCTTCCCATTGTTCCAGCGTCATGCCCGGGGGCAGGACGTGCGGTGTGCTTGAAATGGGGCGCGAAGTCGCGGGATCGTCGAGGTAGATATCGGCGGCATCGAGAGTGGTGCCGGTGGAAAGAGTGACGCCGCGTTCGATGATGTTTTGGAGTTCGCGAACATTTCCAGGCCAATGGTAGTCGGTTAACTTCTTCATCGCGGATGGCGTGATGGAGGTAACAGTCTTGGACGATTCCTTCGCGTAACGCTCCAGGAAAAAATCCGCCAGCGCGGGAATGTCTTCCTTACGGTCGCGCAGCGGAGGAATGTCGATGGCCACAACGTTCAGGCGATAGTAGAGGTCCTCGCGGAAAGTGCCTTCTTCGAGCGCGGCGCGGAGATCACGGTTTGTCGCGGCGACCAGACGTATGTCGACCTTGTGCGTTTTCGTTCCACCCAGGCGCTCGAACTCGCGGTCCTGCAAGACGCGCAGAAGTTTCACTTGGATCGCTGCCGGCACGTCGCCGATTTCGTCGAGAAACATCGTGCCCTTGTCCGCCATCTCGAATTTTCCAGGCTTGCTGATGGCGGCACCGGAAAACGCGCCCTTCTCGTATCCGAATAGTTCGCTTTCGAGGAGAGTCTCCGGAATTGCGGTGCTGTTGATTTTGACGAACGGCCCGGAGGCGCGCTGCGAATGTTCGTGAATGGCGCGCGCGATGAGGTCCTTGCCAACGCCGCTTTCACCGCCGAGCAAAACAGTGGAATTCGTGGGCGCGACGCGTTCGACCAGGCCCAGCACAGCCTGCATTTTGTCGCTCTGCGCAACAATGTTCTTATAGGCATAGCGGCGCCCCAGCGCCTCGCGCAAAGAACGGTTTTCGTCGCGTAGTCGCTGCGAATCGAGTTCCTTGCGGATCACCAGCACAAGTTCGTCAAGCGAAAAAGGCTTCGTCACGTAATCGCTTGCACCGATTTTCATTGCTTCGACAGCCGACTCGACAGTGCCGTACGCCGTCATGACTACGACGGGCAGCGCGGCGTTTACGCGCTTTACGGCCTGAAGAAATTCCAGGCCGCTCATTCCCGGCAGGCGCAAATCGGTTACCACGAGGTCCGGCTTTTCGCGGACCAGAAGTTGCAAGCCTGTCTCGGCGTCCGCCGCCGAATGCACGATGAAACCGTCCTCGGTAAGCTGCAGCTCAAGCAGCCGCCTCATCTTGGCTTCGTCTTCGACGACGAGAATCGTTGCTTTTTGATTGCGCGTATTCATGTGAACGTCAGGGGCTAATGCCCCGTTGCGGCTATTTTAGATGTCACGGCTGAAGCCGTGGCCCACAAACCATGCCCAACAAAACCACGACCGTAAGAACAGCCACGGCGGGCTACATTGTTCGTGTTCGAAGGATCCATTCTGCCAGCCCGAGCGTACCGATGTGAAGCCGCAAATCTCGTTCAGCAATAAATGTGCACGGATTTTGGCGCTCCAGCTTATAAAGTTATGTGATTTGCAGGAGAAGGTACCCAGCGTACGTGCCACATTCATCCATGATCGATCTGGTCGTATGGATTCCACGCGGGCGCGCCCGTTTTAAGGTGCTTCTCCAATCGTTTGAGAATATTCTCCGCTGCAATCGAGGTGGCTGAATTTCCCTCCAGGTGCAGCCGAGGTGTTATGCGCTCCACGCCGTCGAATACCCAATGACCTTCAGAGGTTTCGTTCTGATTCAGCTCATCCGCCAAATTTTTAAGATTCACTCGTGGAGGCGGTCTTCTCGACACGAGTTGCACCCAGGATTCATACCGGTACTGAAATTCAATCTGCTGTCCTTGCACAACGAGCAGCCGTGAACATTTCGTGCGGCTGTTTATCGCGGACGGATGGCATTCATTCAAGCAAAGCTGGCCGAAATCGTTCAGCGGCATCGGCAGCAAGTCCCCCGGAATGTGGACGACGGCCAGATCCAGATGCGGGTGCTCTTCGATTGTAATCTTGCCATCCTCGATCAACTGCTCGCTGGCCGAAAGCTTCGTGTCTTCCGTTTCCCAGAGGTTTTTATAGTCATTCAGACTGGCAATAAACCGTGGAACGAACTCCAAAAGGCTCTCATAGAGCCGACCAGCCATTTGTGGATACGGCATCTCAAAGATTTCTTTTGGCAGTGGCGATGTGTTCGAGTCGGCGCAGGTGGAAATGGCGAAAGCGATGCGGGCGGCATCTCTTCGCTTATAAACGCCGAAATCACCGGCGCTGGCCACGTCCATCAGGAGATCTCGATTCTGCTCCGCTGTGAGCGGGTCAGTTAACGCGAAGACTCCTACTAGACCATCCTCGTCAAAATGATTGTTGGATACAGAATCTGCGTTGGGATAGAGGTCCGGAGAATCGAGGTAGGCAAATACGATCTCAGCAGAAGTATCACGCTTGAGGCCCGCCGGGGTTCCAGATTTCGGCCAATGCGACAATGTGAGCACGGTGCCTGCAGCCGCGGCGCCATCCACAATGACGTTGGGTGAAGAGTCGAGTCGATCGTACGGAACATACCTGCGATTGGAATCTTCAAACTCTCTTGCCATGGCCTTGCATCCTCACGAAAAGCTCGCCTGGACCTCATTTGCCTACCCGTTACGAAGCTGGTGTCTCCTCCGGCAAAAACACGTGAAACCGCGCGCCGCTCATATCGCCATCTTCCAGGCGAATGGCACCGCGATGATCGTCCACAATCTTGGCGACAATCGAAAGCCCCAGGCCCACGCCATCTTTTTTTGACGTGAAAAACGGATTGAAGATCTGCTCGCGCAACTCGGCGGGCACGCCGGGACCGGAATCTTCGACGATCACACCGACCCCGGGTTCATCCTTTGAAACCTCCGGAGCAATCGAAAGGCGCAACGTTTTATTCAAGGGATTTTGCGATGCGCCGTCCTGAACGTCCATGGCCTGAAACGCGTTTGTAATCAGATTCACGAAAACCTGCTCGCAGAGCTGGCGGTCCGCAGGGATCAGTGGCAAACCCGGTGCGTATTGGCGCTCAATCTTCACATTTGAGTTTGGGAAGGATGCGGTTGCCACATCGAGCGCGCGATCGACGATTTCAGGGATGCGCTCGGGGCGCAGTTCGAGCTTTGACGGCCGCGCAAAATCCAGAAATCGCACGACCAGCGCGTTCAGCCGGTTCACTTCGGACGAGATATATCCGGCCAGTTCGGCGACCAGCGGCTCCGACTGCGCGATTTTGCGGCTCAGCATCTCCGCTGAGCCTTTAATCACGCCCAGCGGATTGCGAATTTCGTGGGCCAGCCCGGCGGAAAGTTGCCCAAGCGCAGCAAGGCGTTCCGCGCGGCGCGCTTCGGCTTCCGCGCGGCGCAACTGGAGGTTCGTGTGTTCCAGCCTATCCGACAGCTCCTCGAGTCTCTGAACTTGACGCTTGTTCTCCACCGCAAACTGGTTTACCAGGATGTCTGCGATAAAGAAGAAGAGAATCCTTATCGTTAGGATCGTGCCTCCCGCGGGGGTCAGCTCGTATTCCTGTAGCGCGGGATATAGCAATGAAAGGTATGCCAGCGAGGCGAGCGCAGTCCACGCCAGCGACGCGATGGGCCCGAAATAAATAGCCGCACTGACTACGGGCAGGAAAAAAATGGGGTAGTAGCTGCTATTAATTCCCATCTCGCCGGTGTGATCGAGAAGCAGGGTTGCGAGGAGAATCTTGATCCCGACGCTATAGGCGGGACCGCGTTTTGGCAACCGGCCAATCATCCAGCGCTCGAAAAGCTGGAAAACAACGATCGCGAGAAGAATCAGTTGCTTGTGTATTTCGTCGATCGGCGGAAGCAGCGCCAGCCCGCCCAGGAAAAGCAGCCAGAGGAGATCGATCCAATTAATCGCCGATCGCAGACGGTCCAGCATCGTGGGATTCTCAGGCAAAGTCTAACACGTGCGCAGAGGGCTTCAGACTCAGAAGCTTCAGGGCCTCGAGGTTTATCCATGCGACTCCGACTGTCCGACCCGAAGGCCGGACCTCGTAACGAGCGCGAATGGCAATGAATCTGGAGTCTTACTGCACGCGCTGGGGGCGCGATTCGGTGTCAACCAGAGCCTCAAAAATAGCCAGAACATGACGCCGGTAATCGACCATGCGGCTGAAGAGGTCGCGGAGAGTTGGGTCGCGCTCAGACTCACGATGCCACTTCAAGAGCACTGCGGGAGGGACTGCGATGTCTCGCCGAAGCTCTTCGGCGGAGTGCCCCCGCAGGAACAAACCGTAGAAGAAGGCAGCCTCCCGCTGTGGGAAGTCGAAATCGTGCTGAGCTTCTTCGGCCGGATTCGCCTCAGTGGGCAGCGTCGAGTTGGTTTCAGTCTGCATCCGCTTCTATAGAGAGAAAAGGCAGTTTACCCGAAGTTTTCGCGTCGTCAAGTAGTACGATTGTACAGGGACGCCTAGAAGGACTAGCCCATCCCAGGGAAACCTTCATACGGAGACGCCTCACTTCGATGCGCAGCCCATCCGTTAGGATTCACGGCGGCTACTTCTGACACCCATTTTCGGCCGGAGATCGACACACGCACCTCCAACACTCCTGCCAGTACTGCCTTTAAATTGGAGGATTAGCCAGGTCGTCCGGGTTGGCGCGCGGATCGAACGAACTCGCGCAGCGCGGAGACATTAGGACCATAAGCGCCGATGCGCGCCGCATCGACAGGCAACCCAAGGCGTTCAGCGGCTTCCATGTTGATGCCCGCGTCGTCGAGCTCCGAGAGGCTAAACCCAATCGCTGGAAGCACTCGTTTTGTGCCGCTTGGATACACAGGTCGCGGAGGCCGGCGCCGCTGCCAGGGTTTGTTTGCGATTGCGAAGAACTGGTGCCAATCGTTCTTGTCCCACATCGCTCGCTCCCGCGTCTTTCGAGACTCAGGACGCTCTATGCATGAGATGCACCAACTACCCTTCCGGTCGCTTCCCGGCACTCACAGCTACCGGATGATCCGGTATACGGCACATCGGCAGCGGCGTCCAGCATAGACTGCGGATTATTTACGGGAAGTTACGAAAGAGAAATTATCGCGTTGGACCGTCTGGTTGTGCCGGATCGGGGCTAATCGTAATTCGAACGTCAAGAATGGCCGCGGATTGCCGGGCGTTTCACGTGGAACAAACCGCCAAGTTGCTGTGCGCAATGCCGTTGGAGGTATTTTTCGAACGCACGCGCCAACATGCGTCAAGATGACTCACGGCGCTGGGCAATGCCCCGGAGCGACTGTTATACTCAAAATATCCAAAACGCCCTCTGGGGAACCTGTGGAAATGTTGAAACTCGTTATCGTCGTGCACTATCACGAGCTCTGGCTGAAGGGCGGGAACCGCCGTTTTTTTCTGAGCAAGCTGCATATTGCGCTCAAGCGCGCCCTCGAAGGCCTGCCCGTGGAGCGAATTTTGCGCCCGGGCGACAGGCTGCTGATCGAGTTTGGCGAAGGCGCTTCGGAAGCGGAAGCGATCGCCCGCATCGAGCGCGTCTTCGGCATCGCATTCTTTGCCGTCGCGCGGGTGGTTCCGCGAACCGGAGAAAACGACCTGGAGGCCTTGGGTCGCGCGACTTGGGAGGAGATTCGCGACCAGAAATTTTCCACGTTTGCGGTGCGCGCCAAACGCAGCGACAAGAAATTCCCCTACCGTACCATCGATATCGAAGCTGCGGTTGGGCAATATCTGGTCGATCGGCTGCGCGCCGCCGGTCGCGACGCCCGCGTCAAACTGACCGATCCGGAGTTGACTTGCCGAATCGAGATTCCACCCGGACCTTCGCTGCTGGTCTATGCGAGAAAAATTCCGGGTGCCGGAGGTCTCCCGCCAAACACGGCAGGCCGAATGGCCTGTCTGCTTTCGGGCGGCTTCGATTCCGCCGTAGCCGCGCACAAAATGATGAAGCGCGGCGCCCATTTGAGTTTTGTGCATTTCTGGGGTGGAGGCGCGGCACCGGGCGAATCTTCGGTGCACGTAGCCCGCGAACTTGTAAGGATGCTGGTGCCCTGGCAATTCTCGGCGAAACTCTATCTGGTGCCGTTCGAGCCGATCCAGCGTGAAATTGTGGCGCGCGCGCCGGAAGAATTTCGCATCCTTCTGTATCGCCGAATGATGCTGCGCATCGCCGAGCGCATCGCGCGCTCGAATCGTGTCCTCGGGCTCATCACTGGAGACAGCCTGGCGCAAGTGGCCTCGCAAACCTTGCACAACATGGCGGCCGTGGGCTATGCCGTGCGCACGCCGCTCTACCGTCCACTGGTGGGAGATGACAAAATCGAAATCATGGATGCCGCACGAAAAATTGGCACCCACGACATCTCCGCCGAACCGTTCCACGATTGCTGTCCTATCTTTCTGCCACGCAACCCCGCGCTGCACGCCTCCGTTGAGGAACTGGATCAGGCGGAAAGCACTCTGGATATCGAGGCGCTGATCCGCCAGGGAATCGATACGATGGCTGTTGAGCGGTACCGCTACGGCAACGGGCGCGTTGAGCAGGTGGAGTCATTCAAGTCGGCTACAGCGTGAGTGTCCGACCTTCAAAACGCACGTAGCGACTTCACTGGGAAATGCAAGGCAAGGGCGTTGGCTAGCCGTTCGTCTGCGGTGATGAGTTGAGCCTTCGATTGCACGGCAAGAGCGACATAGAGGCTGTCATACAGGGTCCGTTCAAAGGTTGTTGCGATCTGAAACGCCGTATGGATCAATGTTCGAGATGAAACCGTAGGAAAATCGAGTCGATCGAGCGACGCAAGTGACGCCTCGGCTGATTTTTTTGTCATCCGACCCGTTCGCGCCGCTTTCCACACCACGTTCGCAAATTCCACCCAAAATAAATCAGGAACGACGAAATCGATTTCGTGCCTCGACTGCTTGTCAAGCAACGCAAGGGCTTCGCGTCGTAGAGGCTCGGTACTCTCTGCTAAAAACCACTTAACGGCGACGTTTGCGTCAATTACGAACAAGCTCACCGCTCGCGGTCCTCACGCAGCATTTCCTCGGCTGACGGAAAGGGCCTTCGCGGCCGCTTAGTACGCATCCGAATAATCTTGCGCACTAAATCCTGTCTAGCCTTAAGTTCTTTCTCCGTAGGTACGTTCTCTTCGAGCAGCGCGAGCACCTCGGCGGCGATGGAGCGTCGGCGGGCTCGTGCTCTCCCGCGGAGAGCTTTGTATAGATCGTCAGGAACATTTTCGACATATAGCGTAGCCATAGGAATTCCCTAGGGAAAGCATAGATCAAGGATGCCACTGTGACAATGAGTTTTAAGAAGATCGAGCAGGTCAGACAAAACAAACCCGGGGAGACTCGATGCTCCCCGGTTTTGTTACAGTGAATTTTTCGGAATGCGTTTGCAGCGCCGTGCGTTGCGGCCACGGCAACCGGCTAAAACTGGAACGCGTAGCCGAGCGTCATAGCCTGGAGACCCAGCCGCACCGTGCTGTTATTGTATTCGCCGGCGAGCAGATTACTCTGCTGCACCTGGGATTGCGCCGTTGGATCGTAGGTGTAAGCGAAGTCCAAGCGGGAGCGTCCAAGGTGGTAGGTGAATCCAGTGGAAAGTTGGTTTGTCATGATGGCGCCGGTCAGCGGCGTCAGGGTGCCGCTGGGAACCGGATCGTTGCCGTGCGCGTAGCCGAACCGCAGGGACGTGCTCTCGGTCAGTAGGCGCTCGACGCCTCCGTGGAATGAATATTGAGCCTTCCAATTCAGTGGAACGCCATCGCGTAAAGTTGAGGAACCCACCACACCGTTGATTACGGCGTTGTTGCCGTTGGTCAAGGTGACTGGCAGGTTGACGAAAGCATTGCTCCAGTCGACCCAATCCGTCTGGAAGGCCAGCGTCCAGCGAGGATTCACATGCCACGCAACGCTGCCGTTCACGGATTGTGGAAGGATGTTTTTTACCGACGCGTTGTAGTTAAACGTTGCGGCGTCGGTTGCTGGAACTCCCAGGGCATTAAACAGCACATTGGCATTGCCGGAAGCCAAGCCATTGGTGACGATCACGGTGTGCGATTTCCACGCAAATCCCAGGTCGAGATTCTTGGTGGCTTCGAACATCGTGCCGATGCTCATGTTCCACCCCGTCCCGTATGTATGCAGATCGAGCAGAGTTTTTGTGCCGGCCAATTGCGGCTGGCTCTGGAAAATATAGGGAGCTTGCAGGGTGTTCGAATTGTAATCGGCGCCCGCCGTCATACCGATGGACAGCTTTTTGGTGATTGCGTAGCTCAATCCTGCCATCATGCGGCCCGCAAGAATTGCCGATTTCTGTTCCTGCATTCCGTAGCTGACTCCCAATGTTCCGGGCGCATCGACATAGCGCCAATCCGAAACCGACGCGAGATCGGGAGCAAATCCCACACCGAAGGTGAAACGTGATTTTCCGATCGGCATGGCGAACGCGCCGTAGGGAATCACGCCGGGCGAAGTTGTCATGGGCGCGTTGTTATTTACTGAATTGCTGAAGGAACCGCGCGCAAACACGCTTGAGAGGCTTAGATTAAGGGTGGGACTGGAAACGTACGTCAGTCCGGCTGGATTTGTGGAAAGTGCGCCGATCGCATCGGAGGACGATGGTGCGAAGGCTCCTCCGAGCGCCAAGGAACTTGTGCTCGCTGAGTTCCAATAAAAGTCCTGCGCGGAGGCCGATGTTGCGATGAATGCGAAAATAATAAACAACAGGGTGAGTATTCTGCGGGATCTCATCCTTTTATCTCTCCTTTATTTGGATTTAGACTTCCTGTAGAACTCCTGGCTCGGCGAACGCCGAAGGCTCGGAATCGGTTTTGGACGCAATCAGCGCTTCGACACAGGGCAAATCGAGCGCGCGTGGAGCATCCTCGCGTAATATCGCAAATACTTTTTCAAGCGGCATCGAATCCCGGTAGGGCCGCTTGGCGTGGAGGGCATCGAAAATATCCGCCACCGCCAGGATTCGGGCGTAGCGGGAAAGCTGGTCAGCTCCCCATCCACGCCAGTAGCCGGACCCAT
>JBEKCU010000187.1:0-9357 GCA_050014735.1 Candidatus Acidiferrales bacterium
TGGTTGCCAGGGCGCCCAATTGGAGAGGCGTCATCTGGATGCCTTCGCCAAAGCTGGACATTCGCGCCACGCCGCCAAAAGCGGGGGGTTCGGACGGGAACGCTCCGGGATGCTCTTCAGGAATCTGGTAACCTGCCAACTCGCCAAGACCAAGCAGACGGCCATATCGCGAAACCGTGTCAAATCCCATGCGGCGGCCGAGTTCCTCGAAGAACGCGTTATTGGAATGAGCGATCGCTTCCGTGAGATTCAGGAATTTGCTCGGCGCAACGCGTATCATCGTGTCCCGTGTAAGGACGCCTTCCTGCAACGCCGCGACCGCAATCACTGGCTTAATAGTGGAGCATGGAATGAATCCGGAGGAAAACGCGAGCTTCTGATTTACGATCGAAAGAATGCGCCCATTCGATGGATCGATCGCCACGACTGAACCGTTGTACCGTCCCAAAGCCTCGATGGATGCCTTGCGCACCATCGGGTCATCGTAGTCCGCAACGTCGTCCTTGGTCGAGTCCGTGAATGTGGGGACTCCGTAAACCGCGGAAGTGCTGCGCCGGATCGAGGCACGCGTGGCGTGCGCAGCACGAGTTCGCGCAGCAGCCAGACCGGGCAAGTTCCCTGTAATCAGCAGGCAAAAAACGATTGCAAGAAACTGCGCGGAGAAACGAAGATAGCTGGGTCGAAGGTTCATTTTCATTGTTCCAATCTGGCCTGAGTTAGCTGTTTCAATGCACATTTCAAGCTAAGGCGTTTATTGTAGGAGACTTTTTCGCCTGAGTGCAATAGCCAATCCAGTCCATGACGTACTATCACGTAATGGGCCAATCCACGGTACCTTCGTACTAGCCTGAAAATACCAGACCTACGCCCTTTCGTGTGAGTCGGAGTTGTACCACGAAGGAGACTCGTGGTTCAAATGGAAACGGGGATTTGCATAAAGCAGGTGTACCCGGATCAGTTGAGCAGTGTTGTTAACTTTTCGGGGCAGGCCCAAGCCGGAACCCGGCCTGGGAGTGAAGTGCAACGGCTTGACACGGTGCTACGCTCCGAACTATTTGGTGGGACGGGGTTTAGTCGCAGCCGAGGCCCCTGCAGCGGCTGCCTGTGCGGCTGGCTTTTCCGCATCAGCGGCAGGCCCAGGCGTGCCGTTGGCCCCGGCCGGCACGGGGATACCCATCTTCTTGCGCAGCGTGTTTTCAAGCTTGTTTCGAATGTCGGTGTGTTCCTTCAGGAACACGCGGGCGTTTTCGCGTCCCTGGCCAAGCCGCTCGCCGCCAAACGAAATCCAGGTGCCGGACTTTTCGAGGACGCCCTGGTCGACACCGAGGTCGATCAAGTCGCCTTCGCGCGAAACGCCTTCGCCGTAAAGAATGTCGAACTCAGCCTCGCGGAATGGCGCGGCAACTTTGTTCTTCACAACCTTGGCTCGCGTGCGCGAACCGATGACGCGGTCGCCTTCCTTGATCGACTGAACGCGCCGAATATCGAGGCGAATAGAAGAGTAGAACTTCAGCGCGCGTCCGCCGGTAGTGGTTTCCGGATTGCCGAACATCACGCCAATTTTTTCGCGAATCTGGTTGATGAAAATCAGGCAGGTCCGAGATTTCGAAACAATGGCCGTGAGTTTCCGCAGCGCCTGCGACATCAACCGCGCCTGCAAGCCCATCTGCGGATCGCCCATGTCGCCTTCCAGCTCCGCGCGGGGCACCAGGGCCGCGACCGAGTCCACCACGATGATGTCCACGCCGTTCGAACGAATCAGCGTCTCGGCAATTTCCAGCGCCTGCTCGCCATTGTCCGGCTGCGACACCAGCAGGTTATCGACATCTACCCCCAACTTGCGCGCGTAAATCGGATCGAGAGCGTGCTCGGCGTCGATGAATGCTGCCTGCCCTCCCATTTTCTGCGCTTCGGCGATGATGTGCAGCGTCAGCGTCGTCTTACCGCCGGATTCCGGGCCGTAGATTTCAATCACGCGCCCGCGCGGCACGCCGCCTACCCCAAGCGCCGCGTCAATGGAAAGCGCTCCCGTGGGGATCACGCTGACAGGGACAAGCACGTCCCGGTTCCCCAGGCGCATGATGGCGCCCTTGCCATGCTGCTTCTCAATTTGGGAGATTGCCGCTTCCAACATTTTTGATTTTTCGTCCGTCATCGCTTCACCTCGAAAACTAAGTTGTCACGTATAGTGACTTATTCGGAGACGCGGGCCTGAGTCTACTACAATCCGTGCCGGCCGGCGAAATTTCATCGCGAATGGCAAGATATCATAAGGCGAATAAAAAGCAAATACTTTTCCCTCGCGTGCGGCCACATCGATTCCAATTGTTCTTAAGTTCCATAGCCGTAAAACCCACGGCCCGACTTCTTCCCCAGCCACCCTGCCGCTACCATTTTCCGAAGCAGCGGGCAGGCGCGATACTTCGAGTCTCCGAAACCAGTGTACAGGACATCGAGAATATTCACGCACACGTCGAGGCCGATGAAATCCGCCAGTTCCAGCGGGCCCATCGGATGATTCATTCCCAGCTTCATGATGGCGTCAACCGATTCGGCTGTCGCGACGCCCTCCATCACGGCGAAGGCGGCTTCGTTGATCATGGGCAGCAGGACGCGGTTGGAGACGAAGCCGGGGGCGTCATTCACAGCGACAGGCTTTTTTTCGAGCCGCTCGCAGAGAGCCATCGTCGTCTGAAACGTTTCGCCGCTGGTCTGAAGCGCACGAATCACCTCGATCAAGACCATCACCGGGACGGGATTCATGAAGTGCATGCCCACGAAGCGGTCTGGCCGGCCGGTCGCGGCGGCCAGTGTCGTAACCGAAATTGACGACGTATTCGACGCCAGGATCGCTTCGGGGCGCAACAGCTTGTCTGCTTCCTGCAACAGCGAAAGCTTCAGGTCCAGACGCTCGGGGATGGCTTCGACGGCAAAATCGGCGCGCGCGATTTCAGACATTTCGGTCGTGGCATGAATCCGTCCGATGACGTTCGATTTGTCGCCTTCGTCGATTTTCCCCTTCTTGATTTCGCGATCGAGGTTCTTCGCGATCGTGCCCATCGCCGAGTCGAGAAAACGCGCGTCAACGTCTCTCAGAATCACGTTGTAGCCGCTCTTCGCAAAAACATGCGCGATGCCGTTTCCCATCGTTCCCGCGCCGAGAATCGCCACGGTGCGAATTGCGTCGAGTGTCATTTCATCTCCGGAAATTCAGGGTGTTGAGGAAGTATAGAAAGTTAAGGATGTAAAGGAAACCCTTGCATTGGAGCGGTGTGTGCCCTCTCATTCAGGAGACTTGCCCTCGATGATCTCGCGGACGATATCTCTTGCATGCGTATAATCCTCCGGGCGCACGCACAGCCGCGCGCGATGTCCTGGCTCGTCGGGGATTTTGCTGGGAATGCCGTTTTCGCGGAGGGCGCTGGCAAGGTATTCGGCCATCGGCTCCTCTTCGCCGGACCAGACTTCGGATGTCGCCTCCTTTGCGTCCCAGTCGTAAGGCAACGGCTGTCTCGGTTCGAGGCGGTCCTGTTCGCGTGACAGAGATTCGCCGGAGCTGTTTTCCTTGCTCTGAACCCACTCCAAGGCGAGATTAGCGCGCTCCGAATCCGAGGTGCGCACTCGAATTTCAAATCCCGGCGTCGCTTCCAGGTAATACGGGCGCGAAGAGAGAAAACCGCCCGCCGGATCGTAAACCTGCGTGTGCCAGAATTGAATTTCCTCATCGCGTAACGCCGCTTGCAGCGCGGTGAATTTGGCTGGGTCGGAACCACGCCACAGAAGTTCAAGAGAGTCTTCAGTCATCTTGGATGATCAGCCGCGATAAGTGTCTGCCGTGTTACACGCCCGCCACAACTTTTGCTGCTTTGAAGTATAGGGGCGCGGCGTGGCGCGCCCGGCGGTCAATCGGTGCGGCGAAACTTCAGAAGCCAGTGGAACAGGCTTCGCTCGGAATGACACCCTCAAGGGGTTTTCCGCAGCCCGTTTAGACACGACCCACAAAGATTTCTAAGTTCTCAGACAGGCTCTGAAGCCTGTACTACTCAAGGCTCAGTGAAATAGCCTCTCTTCTCGATCGAAAGCTACCGCTCCACAGCCATTGCCACGGCATTGCCGCCGCCCAGGCACAATGCTGCTATTCCACGATGGGCGTTGCGCCGCTGCATCTCATACAGCAGAGTCGTAAGAATTCGCGCCCCCGATGCCCCGATGGGGTGGCCGATGGCGACAGCCCCGCCATTCACGTTGACCTTCGCGGGATCCAAACGCAATTCGCGCGTCACGGCAATCGCGGCGGCGGCAAAAGCTTCATTCAACTCGACAAGATCGACGTCACGGTCCCGGTCCCATCCTGTCTTTTCTAGCAGCTTTTCCACGGCGTACACGGGCGCCATCATGATCCATTTTGGATCGACACCGCTGACGGCCTGCGCGACGATCCGCGCCATGGGCGTCTTGCCGAGGCGCGCCGCCGTACGCTCTGTCGTCACAACCAGCGCGGCTGCACCGTCATTGGTTCCCGGGGCGTTACCGGCGGTCACGCTGCCGTCTTTCTTAAACGCGGGCCGCAATTTCGAAAGGGCTTCGAGCGATGTATCCTCCCGCGGAGACTCGTCATACTTGATCATGATCGGATCGCCCTTTTTCTGCGGAATCTGGATGGGCAAAATCTGCGATTCGATGAAGCAGGATTTTCGGGCGCGCACTGCGCGCTGGTGGCTCTCAAGAGCAAACAGGTCCTGTTCCTCACGGGTAATACCGTATTTTTCGGCCACGAGTTCGGCCGTCACGCCCATGTGAAAATCGTTGTACGCGTCCCACAGACCGTCATGCACCATCGAATCCACCACTTCGGCGTTGCCAAACCGGTAGCCGGTGCGCGCACCTGGCAACAGGTACGGGCAGTTAGACATGGACTCCATGCCGCCCGCGATCACGATTTCAGCCTCTTCCAAAATGACGCTCTGTGCCGCCAGCCCCACGGCTTTTAGTCCCGAGCCGCAAACTTTGTTGATCGTCATGGCCGCGACGCGCACATCTAGACCGCCGCCCAGGCCCGCCTGCCTCGCGGGATTCTGGCCGAGTCCCGCTTGCACGACATTCCCCATGATGATTTCATCGACGGATTTTGGATCGATGCCCGCGCGGCGCACCGATTCGGCGACGACTTTTGCGCCGAGTTGCATCGCGGAGAGCGGCGCAAGCCCTCCCTGAAATTTTCCAATGGGCGTGCGGACAGCACTTAGGATGACGGCCCGATCCATGTCAGCCTTCCATTGTCTGGGTTTCATGCGCACATGGCTGGAAAGACCACTTCATGACGACAGTATAGGAGAGAGCCAGGGCTGGGTCAATTTCACTTCACTATTTCACTTCAAGTCTAGTCGTGAAATAAGGCAGCACCCAATCGGTTTTCTTGAACTTTAAATGTAAGTAAGGAGTCGGCGGACCCGATTCTCGCTTGTCCCGATTCAAGAGGGACCGGCGGCTCCCGCCTGTGTCGAGAGGCGAAACTCTCCTCAACTCCCGCAGATCGGCTGGATGTAGACCCAATTACAACTCGAATCGGCACGGAACTCTAAACGTGCGTCAGTACCCAACAGCTTTTTGGACAGCACATCCGAAGTCAACCCCCGGCACGAGCAGCCTTGGCGTTGGCTGTCAAAGGGTGGTCTTTCTTTATCAATTCTTTATTAATAGGGATGCTTTTGACGGGCTTAAGGCGAAACGCGAGTCGTTCCGATTCGGTCATTTTTCGACCTATTACCTTCTTGAAAATGCGCTCGATCGGAGTCTCTTCGGCGAACCGAGGACGGGTTCGGTCGGACACAGGACCTCCTTTACTACTTCACACATGACATATGCTAGCGGCATTCGGTTACCATATTCGTTATGCCAGCCCCGGTAGAATGGATTGGCGCGAACATTAATATAAAGATAAATGCCAGTCAAGCTATTTTTTGGCACCCTTCTCAATATGTTTTTCTTGCGGGCACTAAACATGACTGGCGCGCGATGTGCTATTGTCGTTCCCCGAGCCCATCGTAAATGGCCGACCTGTTCGAACACGCCAGCGCGCCCTCTCCGGGAATTCAGCTCAACCCCGAGCAGCGCGCCGCCGCTCATCATGGGGAGGGACCTCTGGTCGTCGTGGCCGGGGCGGGGACCGGCAAAACGCGCGTCATCACCGAACGCATCCGTTATCTACTTAATTCTCAACCGGACCTAACGGGCAAGGAAATCCTGGGCCTGACGTTCACCGACAAGGCTGCTTCGGAGATGAAGCATCGCCTCGTCGCGGCTTCGCGCGAACTCGGCGACCGGGAGACTGAACGCGCCGACGCCGTCACGCTCAGCACATTTCATTCGTTCTGCAATGAACTGTTGCAGGAGGTCGATCCGAAGTTAAAACCCATCGATAACATCGACCATTGGATTCTCTTACGACGTAATTTGCCCCTGCTTCAATTGGAGCATTACCGGCGTCTGGCCGAGCCGGGACAGTTCCTCAGCGATTTCGTGCAGTTTTTTTCGCGCTGCCAGGATGAGCTGGTCTCGCCTGACGATTTTCAGCGCTATGCCAGCGAACAAGCGGAGAATTTCAGCCGGGTCCGCGGCGCGATGCCGGACGATGAACGCCGCATTCGCGACGAGGAAATCGCCAAGCTTCAGGAAATCGCGACGGCCTACCGCGCCAGCGACCTGCTGATCCGTGAACGCAAATTGCTCACCTTCGGAACGCAAATCATGGATGCGGTTGTGCGCCTCCGCGACAATCAGGAGCTGCGCGAAAGGTTTCGCGCGCGCTACCGCTACATTCTGGTCGATGAATTTCAGGACACCAACATCGCCCAGCTCGAACTGCTCTGGCAATTGGGCGGAGAGCGGCCGAACCTGGTCGTGGTCGGAGACCATCGGCAGGCTATTTACCGCTTTCGCGGCGCATCCTTCGGCAGCTTTACCATCTTTCTGAAGCGATTTGCCTCGCGTGGCGCAGCGACACACCAGGGATTGTTGCGGCCGCTCACGCTGAACTACCGGTCCTCAGGGCGAATCCTGCGCGTTGCCGGGCAGGCCATCCGCCACAACGAAAAACCAACGAATATTCCCGAATACCCGCTGACGGCGGTTCGCGAGGACGGGGACAAAGTAAGAATTGTCACCCATCCGACAAATATCGCGGAGGCGCAATGGGTGGCGGGCGAGATCGATCGGCTGCATCGCGCCGGGGCCAAATGGCGCAGCTTCGCCGTGCTATATCGCAGCCACGCGCACCGCGACATGCTCGTGGAGATCCTTAAAGAACGCAAAATTCCTTTTGTGATCAAGAACCTCTCAATCCTGTCGCATCGCTTGGTGCGCGATCTGGTCTCCTATCTCCGGCTGATCGATCGGCTCTCGGACGATGTCGCCTGCGCGCGTGTGCTGTCGATGCCGGCCTGGGGCCTGGATCCGGCGGACTTGGTGCGGCTTGCCGAGCGCGCCGCGAAAGCCAAACACGCCTCACTGTGGGACACGATGCTCGCCGCTCAGGGCGAACCTCCGTTCTCGGAAGACGGTCGCCATCTGAGCGAACTTGTCCAACTGATTCAGGCGCTGCAAAAAAAGGCCAGGCAGTCGACCGCCTGCGAGTTATTCGACGAACTTGCCGCAGCGCTGGAGATCGAGTCCGTCGTCGCGGCGGAAGACCGAAAATATTTTGACCGCCTCGGGCAATTCGTGCGTGAGTGGCAGCCCAAGAGCGAAACTCAACGCCTTTCGGAATTCGTGGAATATCTGGATTATTTCGACCAGGCCGGCGGCTCGATCAACCTCGAACAGGAACCCGGCGACGCAATACAGCTGATGACGGTGCACGCCGCCAAGGGCCTTGAGTTCGACCACGTCTATGTGCTCCGTCTGGTGAATCGCCGATTTCCCGCTGGGGAAAAACCTCGCGTGCTGGAATTTCCACCCTCGCTCATGAAAGAAGAACAGCCTGTAGGGAGTTTCCATATCCAGGAAGAACGGCGCCTGTTTTACGTTGCCGTGACTCGCGCGCGGCACCGGCTCACTCTCAACACGGTTGAGAACAAGCGCTCGAAACCATCGACGTTTCTGGACGATATCCTGATGGATGCGCAAATCAAACGGCGCGACATCGAGCAACTGGCTCCGGCTCCCGCGGTCGAGTCGGTCGCCGCCGCCCAAACAGAGCCGATCCTCTTCGATCTCCCGGAGCGGGGAACACGGATCGGGTCTCGAATCGGCGAATGGGCCGTCACTTATCGCCCACCGGTGCCGGAACCGCTTCAGCTAAGCCCGTCGGGAATTGGCACACTCGATTCATGCCCTCAAAAATATCTTTTCAGTTACGCGTGGGGAATCCATGCCGGACCAGCGGCGGCGATGACGTTTGGCAGAGTGATGCACAACACGATCAAATATTTTATCGGCGAGCTAGCAAAGGGACACATCCTCCCATTCGAGGAGGTGGAACGAAAATTCGAACTGGAGTGGACTTCGACCGGCTTCGAAGATGCTTACCAGGAACAGGAATATAAGAAAGACGGGGTGGCACAATTGCGCGCGTTTTACGCGAGCACGCTTGCATCCCCGCCTGACGCCATCGCGCAGGAGAAGCCGTTCGAGCTGCCGATGGAAAATAACGTGGTTCTCACGGGACGGATGGACCAGGTGAACCGCCTCGCCGGCGGTGGGGAAGAAATTATCGACTATAAGACGGGGAAACCGGGCAATGAGGAGAAGGCAAGGAAAGACGTGCAGCTCAGCGTATACGCCCTGGCAGCGCGAGAGGTCTTCGATTGGAGTCCCTCACGCCTTACGCTCTATTACCTGCAAACAAATCATCCCGTGAGCACGACACGCGACGATAAAAAACTTAATAAAGTGCGGTCGGAAATTCAGGAAGCCGCCGCCGATATCCGCGCGGGCAATTTCCCCGCCAAGCCTGGTTTCGCGTGCAAGTTCTGCGACTACGAGTCCATTTGCCCCGCGCAAGAGCAGGGCGCGGCAGCCAGCGCGTCCGGAGAAGAGTAGGAAGCAAACTTCAACTCAGGCATCGATGTCAGGCAAAACGATTGCAAATAAAGAACGGGGCGACCGCGTCAGCGTTCGCCCCGTTCTGAAAAACGTCTCGCGGAGGTCTCAGTGCCTCCGCGTTCACCTGAAAGTACCCATTCGCGCAATCGCTCTGTGAACCGTTCTCCCCTCGGAGCAGCGAGCAATTTCACAATAAACTCGAATACGTCGTTTTACGAGTGAACGCCGGCGAAGTCAAGAACAAATTCCAGGAGCTTTCAAGTAGAACAGGCTTCAGCCTGTTTTCTTTTGACTTATGTTGTTTGAATTTTGTCG
>JBEKCU010000188.1:0-9348 GCA_050014735.1 Candidatus Acidiferrales bacterium
GCGAGTCCCGACCTATAAGGAAGCTCTGGTCAACGTCAAGAACAAGGATTTGCACACCTACGGTTTCCTAGGCTATCCAGTTCTGGAATCCTCCGACATCGTGATTTACGACGCCGATTTTGTCCCTGT
Organism: Candidatus Acidiferrales bacterium; assembly: GCA_050014735.1. Taxonomy (GTDB): domain Bacteria; phylum Acidobacteriota; class Terriglobia; order Acidiferrales; family UBA7541; genus Palsa-360. The sequence continues at coordinate 130 of JBEKCU010000188.1, forward strand.
CGGAGAAGATCAGGTCGCCCACATTGAACTGACACGTGAGATCGTGAGACGGTTCGATTTCTTCTACGGATTCAGGATCAAGCCGGATCTATTCAGCGCCGCGAATATTCAATTCCTTGCGCGTCATGCGCATGACACGAAGCTTTTGCCCTCGAACGGTAATTCCTTCACCGACGAGCAGAAGCGGGAACTGTCAAATCTGTTGCGGAAAGACGCATTAGAACAAGGGGCCGATAATTTCCTGGATTCAGCGAAGGATTACGGCCATTTTTTCACCCAGTCGGCAATTCTTCGCGAACCCGGCGCGTTGCTGACGGAAACGCCTCGCATTCCGGGCACCGATGGCCGGAAAATGTCCAAAAGTTACGGCAATTTCATTTCGCTGAGCGAATCGGACGAGGCGATCCGAACCAAATCACGCGCGATGATGACCGATCCGGCCCGCAAACGCCGGACCGATCCTGGCGATCCAGAGGTCTGCCCGGTGTACTACTGGCATAAACTGTTTTCGCCCATGGAGACACTGGCATGGTCGGCGGAGGGTTGCCGAACCGCGGGAATCGGCTGTATCGAATGTAAAACGGCGATGGCCGATAACTTGATTAAGTGGATCGCACCCGTTCGGGCGCGCCGCGCCGAGTATGCAGCACGCCCCGGCGAGGTCTTGCGAATTCTCGACGAGGGTTCCGTCAAGGCGCGCGAGGTGGCGCGGAAAACAATCGCGCGAGTCCGGGATGCCGTTTTCAATTGGAACGAGAAACGAGCCGAGGTTGCAGCGGGGCTCAAGTAGAACAGGCTGAAGCCTGTTCTACTTGAACCGTTCAACCGCACGCGTCGTGCCGATAACATCGCGGCCAAAAGAAGTTGCGGAACACGAGGCAACGAAATGGCGTCACCTTATAAAATTCACCTCGACACGTACGATGGGCCGCTCGATCTCCTGCTCGATCTAATCAAGAAGCAGGAAATCGACATCCACAACATTCCGATCGCCAAGATTACGGGCCAGTACCTCGAATACCTTCATAAGCTTGAGCAGCTCGACATGGACATCTCGGCCGATTTCATCTACATGGCCGCGACGCTGATCTACATCAAATCGAAAATGCTTCTGCCGCCCGATCCGTTGGCCGGTCCCGACGAGATGGAAGACCCGCGGGCCGATCTGGTTCATCGCCTGGTCGAGCATGAAAAGTTCAAGAGCGCCGCGCAGTTGCTCCACCAGCGCCAGCAGATCGAGGAGCATGTCTGGTCCAAGCCGGATCGCTCTCTCTACGAAGGCCAAGAAGTGGAAGGCGAGCTGATCGTGTCGCTGGTCGACCTTGTCAAGGTATTCCAGCAGGTTCTGGAGCGCCGGAAAGAAGTCGTAAAGATTGAATTGCGCCACGAGCAATTCACGGTCGCGCAAATGATGGAATTGCTACGCCAGCAACTGATCGCAGGGGACGACGGAGTCGAGCTGATTTCGTTTTTCGAGTCTTGTCCGTCGCGCCATGCGATGATTGTTGCCTTGCTTGCCGTGCTCGAATTGGTGCGCCTGCAGGCGATTTTGCTCGTTCAACAAGAATTGTTTTCGCAAATCCGATTGAGAAAACACAAACTATTCGACGTGGTCTTTTCCGGCGGTTCGATGAATGAGGCGCTGGGTGATTCATTTCGCGGAACACAAGGAGTTGACGAAGAATATCAATGACGACGAATCCCACAGAACTCAAGGGCGCTCTCGAAGCCATTATTTACGCGGCCGATGAACCGGCGACGCTCGATCAAATCTCAAATGCCGTAGGCGAAGAAAAGGCCGTAGTCCGCGCAACGCTAGAGGAAATGATTGCCGGTTACGCGGGCGAGGATCGCGGCATGGAAATTCGCGCCGTTGCCGGGGGATACAGGTTTTACACCAAACCTCAGCACCATGACGTTGTCCGGCGCTTTATCAAGAGCCTGCGTCCTCCGCTGCGCCTGACGATGCCCGCTCTTGAAACCCTGGCTGTCATTTCCTACCGTCAGCCCGTAACAGGCCCGGAAATTCAGGAAATTCGCGGTGTCAACGTTTCGGGCGTCATCAAGACGTTGCTCGAAAAACGCCTGATCGTCACCGCAGGCCGCAAAGCGGTCATGGGCCGTCCCGTTCTCTACAGGACGTCGAAGGAATTCCTGATGCGCTTCGGCCTGTCCGATCTTGACGAACTGCCAAGTTTGAAAGAGTTTGAACAACTCGCGCGCGCCGCACTGGGAGCGGACGAGGGAATTGCTCCGGTTGAACCACAAGATGAATCTGCTGAGCCGCAAGCTGAGCCATTGGCTGAAGCGGCAATCGCCGGCAGCGAAAGCGTCAACGCAGCAGTTATCCCTGAGGCCGGCGAATCGGCATGCGCCGTTGAACCGACGACCGCTGCCGAGTTAGCTCCTGCCGACTTGGCTAGCACGACGGAATCGGCTGCGCCGGTCGAATCGGATAAACCTCCTTCGGTAGAAGTGTCAGACGTTTCCCAAGGACCAGAATCCCGGGAACTGGAGCCCGAACCGGAGATGGAATCTAAATCGGCCAACGCCCGCGCGGAAAGCGCGTCCTAAAGGAATTCATGATTGAGAGGCTGCAGAAGATTATCGCCCGCGCCGGCATCGCCTCGCGGCGTCACGCGGAGGAACTGATTCGCAGTGGACAAGTGCGAGTTAATGGCGTGGTTGTGACCGAACTTGGCACGAAGGCCGATCCAGAGCACGACCGCATCGAAGTCGCAGGGAAAGTCGCGCAAGTTTCTCAAGAGCACGTCTATGTGCTGTTGAATAAGCCGCCAGAAATTGTTTCCACGTTGGCCGACCCCGAAGGGCGTCGCACGCTCCGGAATTTGCTTGTCGGTATTTCCCAGCGGGTTTTTCCTGTCGGACGGCTCGACTATGCCGCCAGCGGCGCCGTCTTGCTGACTAACGATGGTGACCTTGCCAGCCGCATGCTGAAGGCATCGCCATTCCTGCCCCAGACCTATTGGATTAAGGTGAAAGGGCGCCTCAGCGAAGAGCAGATCAAGAGTCTCGCGGGCGTTCTTCGAGGAAACGTATTACCTTTGCGCGCGCCGCACTCAGCCGGAAAGAATCCCGCAAATCCCTGGTACGAAGTGCAACTCGCCGGCGCCCGCCGCGACATTTTGCGAACGAATCTTCTTGAAATGGGGCACCGCGTGGAGAAAATGAAACGCGTGAAGCTGGCGTCGCTGGAAATCGATACAGTCTCTGAAGGCCAATATCGACGCCTCGAGCCCGCGGAAGTGAAGAAGTTGGCAAATGTCGTGGATTTCGCTCTCAAGAATCAGAAGCCCATTCCGGTCCCCGCTAAAAATCAGCGTGCCCGGCGAGGACGTCCCGGGTGATTATTCGGAGATATGCCAAGAAGGGATCGATCACGAGCTATATAGACGAAGTGCCGTACTATAAGGGTTGCAGAGCACGACCTCTTGTGCCCCTGCGCAAAGAGAATCCAGCTCGAATTGCTCACATTGCCGTCTGAGGCCATTAGCATGTGCAAGGACGATCGATGAATTGCGGTAGCGTCGCGATTGCAAGGGCTCGGCATGCGGATCCCTCCGGCCGATCCGTTGAGCAGGGGCCGAGGGGACAGCCATGCTTCTGAACGCGAGATGTTCTCCCACTATTTTTAAAAAGTACAGTTTGAAGGAACTACGATGGCTCAGCCCGACGACGCGGCAATTACAAAGCTTCTAGCCTCGGCCAAAACGATCGCCGTCGTTGGCCTATCCTCCAAGCCCTATCGCGCAAGTTACGGAGTCGCCCAGTTTCTGCAATCCTCCGGCTACCGTATCCTCCCCGTGAATCCGAACGAATCGAAAGTCCTGGGTGAGAAATGCTACGCGCGTTTGGACGACATTCCCGAAAAAATCGATATCGTGGACATTTTTCGCCGCTCCGAACTCGTAGCCGAAGTTGTGGACGCCGCTATTCGCGTCGGAGCGCGCGTGGTTTGGATGCAGGAAGGTGTGGCAGACAAAGCGTCCGCCGAACGAGCCCGCCAAGCAGGCCTCTTCGTCGTGATGGATATTTGCATCGCCGCGGAGCTTCACAGTCGCAGCCGATAGTGTTGTGCAGCGAAAATTTTTTGTCGAGACGGGACAGACGAATTCTTCTCATTCTTCTTTGGAGTCCAACCTCCTCCCAAACATTGTCATTCCGAGCGAAGCGAGGAATCTCTCCGCCGGTTTAGAGTTGATACCGAGGAATTATCTTCTTAAGAAACAATCAAGCGTCGGACTTCCTGCGTTCTCTTAAGCGCCGAATCTCCTCCATCCGCTGACGTAAGCGCGCCTCAAATCCCTGATCGGTTGGGTGATAGTAAGTCCTCCCGGCGAGCGATTCCGGCAGGCAGGTCATGTCCGCTACTTTATCTTTCTGGTCGTGCGCGTATTGGTATCCCTTCCCGTATCCGATATTTTTCATCAGGCCAGTCGCCGCATTGCGCAGATGGAGGGGCACAGGTTCGGTCGGAGTGCGTTCCAAATCTTCGGTGACGGAGCCATATCCGGTGTAAAGCGCATTCGATTTCGGAGCGAGCGAAAGGTACACGGCAGCTTGCGCCAGCGCGAGATTTCCCTCCGGTGGACCGACGAAATCGGCAGCCTGCATCGCTGCAATCGTCACGGCGAGAGCTCCTGGCTCTGCAAGTCCAATGTCTTCGCTTGCCATCCGTACAAGACGCCGCGCGATGTACAGAGGGTCTTCTCCCGATTCCAGCATCCGCACGAGCCAGTACAAGGCCGCGTCGGGATCGGAATTTCGCACCGACTTGTGAAGCGCCGAAATCAGATTGTAATGTTCCTCGCCGGATTTGTCGTACAGCAGAAACTTCCGTTGCAGTAACTCGCCCAGCATTTCACGAGTGATCGTGCGCTTGCCGTTTGCATCCGGTGACAAGGCGCGCACGGCGGCTTCCAGTGTGTTATATGCGGCGCGCGCATCTCCACCGGAAAGAATGGCGATGTGCTGGATGGCCTCGTCGCTGATCGATATATTTTCGTTGCCCAGACCGCGCTCAGCGTCGGCAAGCGCCCGTCGCAACAGCGTTTCAATTTGTTCGGTGGATAGCGCCTGTAAGACGTAAACGCGCGTCCTCGAAAGCAGCGGCGCGATCACCTCAAACGACGGATTCTCCGTGGTCGCGCCGATGAGCGTGATGTTGCCCGCCTCGACGTGGGGAAGAAAAGCGTCCTGCTGCGCCTTGTTGAATCGGTGCACCTCGTCGATAAACACGATGGTGCGGCGACCGGCGCGCCGCGTGTGTTCCGCCGCGGCCATCACTTCCTTGATTTCCTTAATCCCGGTCAGCACCGCGCTGAACGCGACGAATTCGGATTGGGTCATGCGCGCGATCAAACGAGCCAGCGTCGTCTTGCCACATCCCGGCGGTCCCCACAGGATCATCGAGCCGATGTCGTCCCGCTCGATCTGCGTGCGCAGCGGTTTCCCTGGACCTAGCAATGCCTCCTGGCCCGTGAACTCATCGAGCGTGCGCGGACGCATGCGTTCCGCCAGAGGCTGCCCAGCCCCCGCACGGCTTTCCTCCGGATCGAGTTTTGCGAACAGGTTCATTCCAAATTTTCTCTTGTTACGCGCTTCTCGCAGCGCTACCTGCTCGTGAACACGCTTTGTGGGTCGCGGTTTCAACCGCGACATTAAGCTCCCGATAGTGAGCGGGCTTTATCCCCTGAAACTTCAATCTCGGCATTGCCATACAATCGATAAATCAATCTTTACCGCAAATTCCGCTGCCGCATGGCCTCATATAACAAAACAGTGGCGGCCATCGCTGCGTTCAAAGATTCCACCCCGACTGGCGGAGCTACCGCAACCTGAGGAATCCAAACCCGTGCGTCAGCCGACTGAACGATGTCCGCAGGCAATCCAACCCCCTCATTTCCGATAAGTAACGCAGCGGATGATTTCCAGGCAATCTCCCAAGGCCGCAGCACAGGCGAATTCTTGTGGCCACCTTCATCGTCGCCCGACGCAGCAACCGCCGCGTATGTTTTGACTCCCACAGCCCGAAATTTCGCCAGCAGGTCCCCAGCCGCCAGCCCCAGCACGAGCGGGATGCGCAGTGCCGACCCGGCGGACGCACGCAGTGCCTTCGGCCCAAACGGATCGGCAGTTCCCAGCGACCCGGCGGGGCAGGCCGCAGATCCGGTCGCGCCAAATGCTTCCGCCGCACGCAAAATGGTTCCCACATTCCCCGGGTCCTGCACTCCCACAAGCACGACGACAAGCGCAGTCCCGCGTACCAAAGCCTCAATCGTCGTTTGTGTCGGTCGCACTAGCGCCGCGATCCCTTGAGGCGCCTGCGTATCCGCAATTCCCGCAAACAACCGGTCCGAAGTTCGGAGTATCTGCACCCCGGCTGGTAGTAACGGCGCGACCCGCTTCAAATGGCGCTCCCCGGAATTGCTAACCAGCATTGCCTCAACATATAGCAGGGAACCCACTGCGGTCTGTACCAGTCTCGCCCCTTCGACACCCACAAGCCCATCCTCGCCGTGTTCGCCGGACAGAGCCGAGCGAAAACGCTTGAGCCAGCGATTATCGCGGCTTGTAATCGTTGTGGAGCTGGGGGACAAATTAAGCCTCGGATGTACGCTGAATGGGCCGGCCATGTTCTTCAGCGTAACAAAGCGATTCGGAGCGGTAAAGCGATGGCGGTGGTCGGTCGGGCGCGACGTCTGGAGACAGAAACGCACCCTACTCGCTGTCGGACAGCCAAACGTAAGAGACTTTTCCTTTCCGTATTCCAAACGACCAGTTGTATCCCGCGTCCGGTGAGAGGATGGCAGGCATTGCATCTCCTGTTACCGCTCGGTAATGCGCGAGAAGCGAGAACCTCGGAACCCACCCGCCGCCCAGGCCAGGATTTTATTCGATCCCTTGGAACTTCCCCCTCCCGCCTTGTCTGGACCGAACGTCTATGTTAATTTCACTCCGCGACATTTACTGGCACTCGCAGGTACAGGTCTGTTCCAGACAGGGACGAAGACCAGGAAAGACAAGAGGTTAAACACTTTGTTGGCTGAGTTGTTGAGGATTTCCACCGAATCGCCCGACCCCAACGCTATACGGTACGCGGCGGACTTCATACGGCGCGGAGAACTTGTTGCCGTTCCCACCGACACTTTTTATGGGATCGCGGCGGACCCATTTAATTTGGCTGCTGTGGACCAAATCTATCGCGTCAAGGGACGCCCGGAAACGCGCGCGCTGCCCATTCTCGTCAATTCGGTAGTGCAGGCTATTGTGCTCGCGCGCGATGTCCCTTACACGTTTCACAAGCTTGCCGAGAAATTCTGGCCCGGTCCTCTGACGATTCTGGTCGAGGCATCCTCTGGCGTACCCCTAAAAGTGACCGCGAACACGGGCAATGTGGCCATCCGCTGGCCGAAATGCACCATTGTGAACGCGCTCATTGACGTCTTGCAGGGACCGATCACAGGGACCAGCGGAAATATTTCGGGTCAGCCCGCATGCGCATCCGCTCTGGATTTGGTCGAGCAGATGGGAGACCGCCTTCCGCTTATCATAGACGCTGGGGACACGCCTGGGAATCTTGCATCCACGATTGTGAAACTGGACGGAGACGATTGGATGGTGATGCGCGAAGGCGTGATTTCCGAACAGGCAATCCGCGAAGCACTGGCGGACGACGCGGAAGGTTGATTAGATTTAGTGGCAGAGGCTTCAGCTTGAGTAGTTTTGACTTTGCAAATTCAAAAGAAGACAGGCTGAAGCCTGTCCTACCAAAACCACCGCTAATTCGCCTCAATATTACGAAGAAAATCGTAATCCCCGGTGGGAGAAAGCTGCAAGTTCGTGATCCTCTTCCGATGGACTGAAATATTGTCCATGAACCATAGGCTCATGTAAGGCAAGTCGTCCGCCACGATTTTCTGGATTTGCTGGAATAGCTCCCGACGCTTTTCCCGATCGCCCTCGACGCGCGCCTCATCGAGAAGCGCATCCAGTGCAGGATTCCGGTAATGGCCGCGATTTCCTCCGGCCGGGGGCATTTTCCTTGAATTGAAAACGAAATCGAAAAATTCCGGGTCGCTGTTCACCCCGATCCACCTTAACGTATACAGATCGAAGCTTCCCTTCGTGACGTCCGCATAAAATGTGGCGAATTCAAGCGGCCGCAATTCAAGATCGATTCCCACCTTGCGCCACTGTTCCCGCAAGACCGCGCCGAGCAATCGGGACGATTCTTCCGTGGTCGTCTTCAGCGTAAGTTTCAGACGAACTCCGCCCTGTGCGACCTGCCTCGGAAATCCAGCCGCGTTGAGAAGTTGCTCGGCCTGCACCGGATCGTAACCGTAATGCGTAAGCCCGGGCTCATAGGCCCAGCTATTCTTCGGAAGCGGACCGTCCGCTAATTCCGCCTGCCCGCCCAGCAGATAGCGTACGATCTCTTCGCGGTCGGTTGCGTATGCCAGTGCTCGCCGAACATCGCGGTTGGCCAAATCAGGATCGTCAAAATTAAAGGCCAGATACGCATAGGTTGTGCCTGGCTGTTCGGTAACCTCAATGGTCCGCTGTGAACGAAGAACAGAAATCATGTCGGTGGTCAGCGAATTTTCGTCCAGGTCTGCCGTGCCCTTGCGCAGTTCAAGCCCGCGGACTACGGCCTCGGGCACGATGCGAAATTGGACGCGAGAAATCCGGGGAGGAGTTCTGAAATATGCGCCATTACGCTCCAGGATTACGTTGTCGTCCTGCTTTGCGCTCACGAATCGAAATGGGCCGGTGCCGATGAGTTGGTTGCCAAAATCCGCGCCCGCGCCCGAAGGCACAATTCCAATGGCGGGCCGCGAAATGTCCAATAAAAATCCCGCATATGGCTCTTTTAGATGAAAAATCACCGTATCCGGATCGGGCGCCTCGATGCTGTCGATCAGCGCATACGAGCCGCGCTTGGCGGAAGTAACCGTGCCATTCAGAATCGACTCGAACGTATATTTCACATCCGCGGATGTCAGCGTCTTACCGTTGTGGAATTTCACGCCCGGCCGCAAACGAAAAGTGTAGGTCGCCGAATCGGGAGTTTCCCACTTCTCGGCCAGATCGCCCCGCGGCGTGCGATCCGAGTCCAATTCGACCAGACTGCTGAAGATCAGGCCGTCCATGCGCTCGGACACTGCGTCAGTCCCAATCCGCGGATCGAGATTCGTC
>JBEKCU010000189.1:0-9289 GCA_050014735.1 Candidatus Acidiferrales bacterium
ATCGCGGAGCTGGAAAATCTGAAACGCGCATTGGATCAGCACGCTATCGTAGCCAGGACCAACACTCATGGAATCATCACATACGCAAACGACAATTTTTGTTCCATATCGAAGTACAGCCGGGATGAATTGATTGGCCAGAATCACCAGTTCGTAAATTCAAATCATCACTCCAAGGAATTTATCCAGGACCTGTGGCAAACAATCGAACGAGGCAAAACATGGAAAGGTGAAGCTAAAAACCAGGCAAAAGACGGCACGGAATACTGGCTGAGCACGACGATTGTCCCCCTGTGCAGTGTGGAAGGCCGGCCATTGGAATACATCGCGATTCGAACCGATATCACGGAACTAAAGAGGATCGGAGAAGAGTTGCTGCTGGCAAAGGACAAAGCGGAACGCGCAAGCCGCTCGAAGAGTGAATTTTTGGCGAATATGAGCCATGAGATACGGACACCCCTGAATGGCATTGTTGGAATGACAGATTTGATGCTCGAGACGGAAATCAATGCGGAGCAGCGGGAATATCTGGAAACGGTCAAATTATCAGCCGATTCCCTGTTGACGGTGATTAACGACATTCTCGATTTCTCCAAGATCGAAGCCGGCAAGATCGACCTTGAAGCCGTGGATTTTGATTTGCGCGACTGCATGGAATCGACGCTGAGAATTCTGGCCCTTCGAGCGGATCAGAAGGGACTGGAGCTTCTATGCGAGGTTGCTCCCGACATCCCGGAATTCGTTCGGGGAGATTCGACCAGATTGCGGCAAGTGATTACCAACCTCGTCGGCAACGCAATAAAATTCACGGAGCAGGGAGAAATTGCGTTGAAAGTTCAAATGGAGACACCGGGAAACGAAGGTTGTTTAATTCACTTTACGGTGTCGGACACGGGAATTGGAATTAGCCCGGACAAGCAGAAACTAATCTTCGACCCGTTTTCTCAGGCGGACAGCTCAACGACTCGAAAATACGGGGGAACCGGCCTGGGACTTACGATTTCCGCCCGTCTGGTTCAGATCATGGGCGGAGAAATGAAAGTCGAGAGCGCGATTGGCAGGGGTTCCCAGTTTCACTTCACGATGCGGTTTGGAACTGCGGATTCGCAAGCTGTCGCAGGGGGAAAAACCAGCTCGCTGGAAGTTTTGAAAGGCGCAAAGGTCTTGATCGTCGACGATAATCGCACCAACCGGCGTATCCTGGAACAAATGCTGGTCCGGTGGCAGATGAATGTGGACTCGGCCGAGAGCGGCGAGAAGGCCCTGGAGATCCTGGTCGATGCGCGCGCAAAAGGCGTTCCGTACACGCTTATGCTGACCGACATGCACATGCCGGAAATGGATGGTTTTACGCTGGCTGAAAATATCCGGCAAAAAGCCGAGTTATCGACAGCCACGATCATGATGCTGACTTCGGCTGGACACAGAGGGGATGGAGCGCAGTGCCAGAAATTGGGCATAGCAGCGTACTTGCTTAAGCCGGTCCGGCAAGTCGAACTGCGTGAGGCGATCGCCTTGGCACTGGAAGGCAAGCGGCAAAAAGGAGGAACCCCGCTCATCACGCGGTATTCTCTGCAGGATGCCCGCGGCTCGGTGAGCAGTTTGCGCGTGCTACTCGCGGAGGATAATCCTGTCAACAAAAAGCTCGCATCGCGATTGCTCGAAAAACGTGGACACCGTATAAGCCTTGCGGCAAATGGACGCGAGGCATTCGACGCGGTGCAAAATCATGGTTTCGACCTGGTTTTGATGGATATACAGATGCCCGAAATGGATGGCTTTGAAGCGACCGCTGCGATACGCGACTGGGAGAAACAGAACGGTAAACGCGTGCCAATCATCGCTTTGACCGCCCATGCCATGAAAGGCGATAAGGAACGATGTTTGGCCGAGGGGATGGACGGTTACCTTTCCAAGCCAATCGACGCGAATGAACTCGACGCGCTACTGGAGAAATACGCATCCCAGCGCACACGAACCGTACTCATCAAAGAAATAGCGGAGCAGCCCCAATAGTCCCACGCTTATCCAGGGCTTTTCAATTCGGCAACTAGAATGCCCGCGAGAATCAGCGCCGCGCCTACGGCGGCTCGTGCGCCAAGCCTTTCGTGAATCGTAAGAAATGACGTGATCGCGGCAAACACCGGCTCGGTGGCCAAAATCAGGGCTGTGTTTGTGGCGGTGGTGTGACGCTGCCCCCAAACCAGCAGAGGATATGCCATTGCTGTCGTAAAGGTGGCCGTGATCAGAACTCCGAAAACCATCTGCGAGGTGAGATGGAAGCGAATAGGCTCCCACCCGGTTGCGGCAAGAACGGGCACGGCAAGCAAGGAGAGCGCAGCCGTCCCAGCGACTTGAAGAAAGCTCAAGCTTGCCAGCGAGCATTCCGCGTTGAAATGCGAAATCAAAATGATTTGTAACGCGTAGAGCACCGCGCAGCCCATGACAAGCAGATCTCCGCGGTTGAGATCGTGAATCCCTTGGCGCGGAACCGTGAGAAAGTAGAGTCCTGTGAAGGAAGCCAAAACCCCCGCCCAAGCCAACGAAGTAATTTTCCTTTGCCATACGACGGCCAGAAAGACGGGCACAAGGACAACGCTGACCCCAGTAATGAACGCCGCTTTGGAAGGAGTTGTCCGAGCGATCCCAGCCGTTTGAAACGCATAGCCCCCGAACATCACTGCGCCAAGCTGCAAGCCGGGCCACAATTCCCTGCGGGTCAGATTTCGTAGGTCAGAGCGGTAGATCCAAATCATTGGGAGAGCGCCCAGCGTAAATCTGGCGGCCAGGTAGGCAAAGACAGAGATATCGTCGAGCGTGTTCTTCACCACTACAAAAGTCACGCCCCAAAAGAATGAACACGCCAGCAGCGCGCAATGGGCTTTGAATCGGAGGCTCACAGCGGGCGCATAACTGAGCAAAGGAAATGGTAACGGTTCAGAAAACCTGTCGGGTTTGGCGCACGTCTCATAGAGTGTTCGAGTCTAGTGAGCCTGGGAGCCAAAGGCAACCATGTTGTCCTCGCTCGAATCGGATTTATCCGATAGCGTCAACGTCTCGAATTGGTCTGGAACTTTAAACTGGGTAATTACTGGAACCTTTGCTGCGTTGACAGGATCACTGCGACTTGCTAAACGTAAAAGGCGTGCCTTTTCTTCGTTTATTTCGGGTTGTACCCGTTTTGCTCGCCCTGCCCATTTTGGCGGCGTTCCTGTGTCCGCTTGCGCGCGCTGCTGACAAGAAGGACAAAGACAAGGACAAAGAGGAGAAGAAGGAAAAATCAGAGCCCTGGGTGGAAGTCCGGACTTCACATTTCGTCGTGGCCAGCGACGGCGGCGAAAAAACAGCCCGCAGAATAGCCGACCAATTCGAGCTGGTATGCCGGGTCTTTCAGACCACCATGCCCAATGCCCGAGTCAACACGGGGATTCCCATTCAAATTCTGGCCTCGCACGACGCAAAATCATTCGCCAAGCTGTTCCCAGAATATCCCTCCAACGACAAGCGCCGGGCTCAGCCCAACGGGATGTTCATCGCGGGACCCGAGAAAATCTACATCGTGGTTCGGACGAATGTCTCCGGTCCGATACCTTATGAGGACATTTATCAGAATTATGCTCGCACCGTTCTGAAGCTCAGTTATCGCAGCCTGCCGCCCTGGCTCGAGGAAGGCTATTCGAATGTTTACGGAAGCATGAGCTTCACAGATCGAGGCGTCCGGATTGGCAGGACCGACCCGGACGATCTGAGCGTGTTGTTCGAAAGCCCTTTGTTGCCCCTAGATCTCGTGTTGAAAGCGGATCGCACCTCGCCTTTCGCGTCCAGCGGAGATAAACGGACGGTCTACTTTGCCGAATCGCGGGCGCTCGTGCATTTCCTGCTGACCGATCCGCAAATAGCAGGCTCGAAGGCCCTGGAACGGTATGTCGATCAGGTCGAGCATGGCACCGACTCCCTGCAGGCTGCGCGACAAGCGTTTGGAGATTTGAGCCAGCTTCAGAGCAGGCTCGATGCTTACGTCAAGGAGGTCAACTCGCCGCCCGCTGACATTGGGGTAACAGGCGGCGCCGAGTCCGCCGGATCTCCGCGCACGCTGTCGGCCGCCGAAACAGAAGCACGCATTGGGGATTTCGAAGCCGCGCGTGGCCGCCGGGACGACGGGCAATCGAAGCTTGAAGAAGCACTGATGATGGAACCCACGATTGCCGAGGCGGAACAGAGCCTGGGCTTCGTGCTGCTGAAAGAAAATCAACTCGACGATGCGGACCAGCATTTCGCGAAGGCCATTCAGCTGGATCCGAATAACGGCCTCACATACTACGGCCAGGGCATGGCGGCCATGGCTCGCGGGGGTTTTGTGGGCGTCCCGGTTGCCGCCGTCACCGCGTTTGAAAAATCCATAACGCTTATTCCGGATTTTGCACCCGCGTGGTACAACCTCGCATCGATTTATGGATCTCGCACGGAAACCCTGCAAAAAGCACTGACAGACGCCCAGCGTGCAGCAGCGCTGGCCCCGGGCGACTCCGGGTATCAGTTGCAGGTTGCGGCGATTTTGGAGCGCCTCGGCCGCAACGAAGACGCGCGGAAAGCAGCCACTCAGGCGCAGTCTTCGGCAACCGATCGCAAAACTGCCGACAAAGCCGGGGACCTGATTGCGCGGACTTCCCCACCACCACCGCCTCCAACTCCGACTCAAAAACCTGCCTCTGGCGGTGGTTTGCGGATCGAGCGCAAGACGGAACCGGAGGATAAGCCGTCCGCGACCCCACCTCCGTCGCGAACCGAGCCTCTGCCCTCGCCGCCGGTCGTGGCTTCCACCCAGGTCTATTCCATGATCGGCACGATCAGCGACGTGAACTGCGCAACACCGCCGCAGGTTACGATCACGCTAAGGGCACAGACTCTTGCTATGCACTTGCACGCATATGATTTGGGAAAAGTAACGTTTCAATCCGCTGGAAACTCTGGCGCGAGCGCATCCGGGAAAAACGCGACGTGCGGCGCGATGCGGGGCCGCACCGCGCGCATCAGTTACACGTTGTCGTCGGGCAAGACATGGGACGGCGAAATGCAGGCCGTGGAATTTCGCGCTGGTCTGTAATTTCTCGATTCGCCGCGGCTAACTTCTTCACAGGCATTCTTCCCTGAATTTATCCGCGCATTCCGCAGCGATTTCTTCCACACCCGCGGGTAGGTGATGCCACCCCCACGCTCCGACGAGTGGGAAGCCGAGAGAGGCGGACGCACCAGGCGTTTTAGGGCTCAAGGCCCGCGATAGCGAGCGTCGTCAGGGCGATGCGCTGCAAGCCGAGTTCTCGATTTGCTGGGTCATACCACTCTTCCAAAGTATGTGCGCCGCCGCTGCGTCCTCCCGCACCCAGTGAGATCGCATGAATCCCGACAGAGAGCGGGATATTTGCATCCGTCGAGGAGCGCTCTCTGCGGGAGCGGTTCCCGAGGCGAGTGTCCGCCGCCAGCAATGCCGCGAGCAGCGGTGAGTTCTCTGGCAGTTCTCCCGCGGGGCGCACACCTAGAACGGTGATTTTCAGATCGAGCAGCGTCGTACCGCCGGCCATGCCGCGCTCACGGGCCGCGGCCATTTCTTCATCGATGCCGGTGCGAACGGCGTCACGCAAGACACCCTCGAGTTTGGCCAATTCAGGCTCCGACTCGGACCGTAAATCCACTTTCATTCGAGCGCTCGACGGAATGGAATTCACGGAAGTGCCGCCTTCGATTTCTCCGACGTTGAAACTGGTTCGCGGAAATTCGGGCACATGTGTCACGACGAAACGCGCGATTCCACGGCCGAGCGCATGGATGGGATTCGGCACGCCGAAGTCCGACCAGCTATGTCCCCCGGGACCCGTAATCGAAATTTCCACGCGCCGCGACGCCAGCGCCGCCGTGGTGACGTAGTCCGTGGAGGAGCCGTCCAACGCGATCACATATTTCAGATTCTTCCTATAGGAATCGACCAGCGCGCGCATCCCGCGAAGATTCCCCT
Organism: Candidatus Acidiferrales bacterium; assembly: GCA_050014735.1. Classification (GTDB taxonomy): domain Bacteria; phylum Acidobacteriota; class Terriglobia; order Acidiferrales; family UBA7541; genus Palsa-360. Next base: position 6,011 of record JBEKCU010000189.1, read on the forward strand.
CTCCCTCTTCGCCCACGTCGGCTACGAACAGAATTTTTTTATTGGTCTTGATCTTGGCTTCCCGAAACGATCTCGCCAGCGCTACCAGCGCAGCGAGCCCAGTACCATTGTCTGAAATTCCGGGCGCCAGCAATCGCCCGCCCTCTCGTTTCACTTGAACGTCCGTGCCCGCGGGAAACACAGTATCCATGTGGGCCGTCAGCATAACGATATCCGTGGACGATCCCGGGAATTCGCCGATCACGTTGCCAATGCCATCCACCTCCACATGAAGACCCGCGGATCCCAGCACTTTCTTCATGTAGGCCGCTCGGTTCCCCTCCTGAAACGGAGGGGCGGGAATTTCCGTGATGCGAATTTGTTCATCCGTTGTTGCGGGCGCGCTGCTCTGGAGAAATTCAAGAACGTGAAGGACACGAGGATCGTCCGGGGTCTGTGCCGCAGCGGCCTTTCGTGTGAGGTTCTGGATGAACGATGTCAAGGCCATTCCAATCGCGAAAAATAGAAGGAAGCGTTTCACGCCTCACTCGATCACGCCGTCGAGAGTGCTTTCATCCCCGGAAAGACAACTGCTCCGCGGCTTTCCAAAATTAAAATCCGGTCATCGCAGTCCACGGCGGCCAGCCCGCGCGCAGCGGCTAGTAGCGAAGCGTGAAGCTATGCGGCATTTGTTTCGGGTCGGGTTTGTAAAGAGTTTTGCAAAATTCGCAGCGATAGATCTCCGCTTCTTTCCCGATTTTATTTTCCACTTCCTTCGGGTAGTCATACCAGCGCTTCAAATGGCCTGCACAGAGCTTTCCTTTGGCGTCCTTCTCATCGCAAGAGCGCTGCTTCGGCTTGCGCACCTTGACCTTAACTTCCTGGGGCGCGGCCTCGACCGCAGGGGGAACCGGCACCGGAGGAACTGCCGCCGCCGGAGGTTTCGGTGGTGGAGCGGGTGCCGTGCTTTGCGGAGCTGTTTCCTCGGCCATTCTTCGGTTCCTCTCTCCTATCAGAATAAAGTCGCCGCGACAAAAGCCACTACACCATAAGCGTGTATTCTACTCGAACACTTACCGCTCGACCAAGCAGGACTTCGTGGCGCCGTCGTCTCGACGGCGGTTCTCTTGTTTTATGCTCGCCGCGCGTCAAACCGCCGGCAAGATGCCAGCGCTACTAAATAATTCTTCGATCGGTCCAGAATTTTCGACCAGCGACTCTGAATGAGTCATGGCTGCAAACTGCGGCATCATCGCTTTTCCGAGATCGCGGACAATCTAGGATTCCGATGCAGCTTGCCTATCCTGAACGGCCGGTGAGCTCGCCTGGGCAGCATACTCTACTTCGGCCATACACAGGCCGTGTGGTGGCATCGTCGGCCCGGATTTCGACCGATCGCGCATCGCAAACAATGCGGCAATGTCTTCCGGCGTCAACTTGCCCCGTCCCACGTCTACCAGCGTTCCAACCATTTTCCGCACCATGTAACGCAGGAATGATTTACCGCGGACCTGGTAAATCCACTCCTCGCCCGAACAGCCGGAATCCTGCCCGACGCCTTGCAACATTTCAGAGTGGTAGATCGTTCGCGTTGTCAGCCGATCCCGGTCGTCCTCTTCCGATCCTGTGGATGCAGCGAATGATGTGAAATCGTGCTCGCCTTCAAACTGCCGAGCCGCTTCGGCCATCGACGAAAAGTCCAGCGGATACGGATCGTGTTGCACGTACCGCCATAGGATCGGAGGAACAACGCGCCCGCGAAAAATCCGGTAGCGATACGTCTTGGCGATGGCGTCCCAACGCGAGTGAAATTCCAAGCCAACTTCCTCGGAAGCAATCACACGAATCGATGGCGGCAAAAGCGCATTCAATGAACGTTGGAATTCGCCCGCGGTCAGCGCCGATTGCGTCTTGAAGTTGGCAACCTGCCCCGCTGCGTGCACCCCCGCGTCCGTGCGTCCCGCGCCGTGGAGCATCGAGCGGCACTGCGTCAGTTTCTCAAGAACATCAGTCAACGCACCTTGCACTGTGGGCTGCCCCGGCTGAATCTGCCAGCCCCGGAAGTCAGTTCCATCGTAGGCCAGCGTGAGTTTGATGTTGTGCACCGATGATTCCCGAGGCGGCTTCCTGAGCCTGTTTCCGGAGTCCGTTTTCTAAGCCTGTTTCCTCAGTCTGTATTGCGGATCGGTTACCCAAAGCGAAGACTGAAATTGCCTGTACCTCTCCGCGCTAAACTTCCACATTTCAGACTTTAAATTCCAAATTTCAGATTTAATATTCAGATTTCAAGTTCGAAATTCACATCCTAGACTTCAAGCTTCAGACTTGACTTCGGACTCTCAAATCTGAAATTTCAAATCGTAGATTGTAAGCCGCGGAAAAGCTTGCGTTTCAGCCCGCGTCAAAAATCGAAACAAAGCAAGAGCGCATGTTCGGAGCCATCCGTCAGGAGCCCGACGATCCCACGAGTACTAGCGACTCAGAGAATCGATTCAAAACGCCGGCAGTTGGAAGCATCCAAGCCTTAAGTACCGGAACGCGCGAACCGGCTGCCGGGCTTCATCGCCACACCGCCGCTTCGGCAGAGCGGGCATTCCGAGGGATCGTAGCTCTCAATTTTGAGGTCCATCAATGCCTCGGTCCGAACCGGCAATTCAATTTTTCCGCCCGAACGGTCGATCAGGGCGCCTGCGGCGACCACTCGGGCGCCTGCTTCTTCCAGCACGCGAATGGTTTCGTAGGTCGAGCCGCCGGTAGTCCAGACATCTTCCACGACCAGAACGTGCTCGTCCGGCGAGACGCGGAATCCGCGGCGGAGGGTGAGCGTGCCCGTGGCATCGCGCTCGACAAAGATTGCTCGCACGGGCGTGCCATCGGCACGAGGCGGGATCGCGCGCGCAACTTCGTGTCCCAGGATCACGCCTCCCAGTGCAGGAGAGGCGACGCAATCCACGCGCAAGTCCATGAATTCAGCGGCAAGAGCGCGCCCCAACTGCTCCGCGTACTTCGGATATTGCAGCACCAGAGCGCACTGCACGTACGTGCCGCTGTGGAGACCGGAGGTCAGCTCGAAATGCCCCTGCCGGATGGCTCCCACTTCTTCCAATGTTCGAATGACGGAGTCAGGCCTCATCGCGCGCCAAGACTATCGGTACCCTAAACCAATGTCAAGGAAGGAGACGCAGGGGCAGCCGGCCAGATTGAAATGGCTGCGCGAACTGTCTCGAACAACATGGGGCGGATCGGCCTCCACGAAACAACCTTGTACCGATAACGGTTGCCTTCGTGGAGCCCGCCCGC
>JBEKCU010000190.1:0-9272 GCA_050014735.1 Candidatus Acidiferrales bacterium
GCCGCAGGAGCCACGGACATGCGTAAGGGGTTCGAAGGGCTGTACGGTTTGGTGCGCGAGCGATTGCTGTGCGAGCCGCTGAGCGGACACTTCTTCTTATTTTGTAATGCACCGCGGAATCGTCTGAAGATCCTTTTCGGGGATGGAACCGGCAGTGAGGACCGCCGAGGTGCGAGCGGAGCGTGCGCGCGAGCCGGTGCCTGCGCGGCCCGCGGAGAAAAGGGTTGGCAAGCATCCGGGCCGGCAGTGCTTGCCTGCGGAACTGCCGCGGATCGAGCGGGTGATCCGGTGCACGCCGGAACAATGCTGGTGCGCGGGCTGCGGCAGGCAAATCCGTGAGTTGGACGAAGACATCCAGGGCGTTCTCGACTAAGCCTTTTTTCGACTCTTCTGCCTTGTCTACCGCGTAGTGCTCTATTAGAACGTTGGCGCCTAGATAGATACGCTTCATTTTCTCTTCGCGCGGGAACGAACCGCTACTTTCTTCTTGAGCGTTTTCAGCGCCTTGAAAGAGACCGATTTACCGGACTTTGTCTTGAATTTCACCCTGGCTGGTTTTGTTACTGTTTCGATGGCATCGAGCCGGACGTTTTGGTTAGCCAGGTTTTTAATTTTAGCACTTTTTCAAAAACTGGGGCCTGCCTGAACCTTCTTACATAAGTTCAATTCCCATTGTAGCCTCAGCTTCTTTGGCTAGGATTTTCTTTACAATAACCGCCTTCATCCATGTCTGATTCGGCCGCACGGGGTTGCTGGCATGGCTCCGCGCCATCGCCCAGCACTCGAAAATCTGCCGTCGAGCGCTTTTGGCTTGCATCCAGCTCAATACAAATGGGTTAGGCCAAGACACCTCATCTCCCTTGTTCAGCCCGGAGTAATGATAGTACTAACCTTCTCGTAACCTCCAAACTGAATCGGGCGAGCCATTGAGGATCCCGATCCTCGCTGCGATCATTGCATTGTGAGCGGACCGCGTAAGTTGCATACATGACGCGAGTTCCACCAGGAGGAAATGTGCGAAACGAAAAAAAAGGATTCTCTCTCATCGAGCTCTTGGTTGTGATGGCTATTATTATGGTCCTCGGAGCGATCGGTTTGCCGAACATGCTCCGGTCCATCATGCTGGCGAATGAGACATCCGCGGTGCAGTCGCTCCGAACGTTGAACGAGGCGGCGATCGTGTACACCTCGAACTATGGCGGATATCCTACGACTTTGACTCAAATGGGTCCCTCGTCAACGCCCGCTGCGACTGGCGGGACAATCGCGTACCCGGGCGCGGCAGACTTGATTGACTCGCGCCTGGTCACTGGAATAAAGAGCGGCTACACCTTCAATTGGGTTCCCGGGCCGACGGATGCGCTGAACCATACCGTCAGCTACACCATTACGGCAACGCCAATCTATCCGGGAGTTTCTGGCCAGCGAACATTCTATACGGATACCACAGGAATTATTAGGTCTGAGATCTCCACTACGGCTACTGCATCCAGTTCCCCGATCGGGTAGCGTCGGGCGGCCCTTGCCCGAGCATTAACTTGTGCTTGATTTCGAAACCGTGGGCACGGCATGCCGCTTACGGAGAGCGTTCTCTCTGAACCGTGCCCCTTCGGCGGATACGACCCAGGCATAGACGTCCCGGTTTACTTTTCACTTCACCTCTGATCCCCGCCACCACGAATTGCCTCTTTATCGGATGTCCTGCCTGAATCCTCCGAATCACAAAATCCACGTCCCAGGTTGTCCTCCGGCATGCTAATGTGACTGCCATTTCCCGGGGAAATCCGGGATGCGAGGTTATGGCGGATGGGACGACTGACCGGACTGCTTGGGCTGCTGACGATGCTTGCGTTGGCCTATCTTTTTTCGACCAACCGTAGAGCCATAAAGCCCAAAATTGTGATGTGGGGCCTGGGACTCCAAATTTCCCTCGCGTTTCTAGTGATTCGCTGGACCGGCGGCCAGAGACTGTTTTTGCGCATGGGAAATGCAGTGACCAAGGTGCTGTCGTATTCCTATGTCGGCTCCGAATTTGTATTTGGAGAGCTGGGGAAGCAGAACTCGTCGATTGGCTTCATTTTCGCTTTTCAGGTGCTGCCAACCATTATTTTTATCGCATCGCTATTTGCGCTGCTGTATTACCTCGGGGTGATGCAAGTGGTGATCCGCGCCGCAGCCTGGGCGATGCAACGATTCATGGGCGCGAGCGGGGCCGAATCGCTCAACGTGGCCGCGAGCATTTTCATGGGGCAGACCGAAGCCCCGCTGACCATCCGGCCGTTTCTGCCTGACTTAACGCAATCCGAATTGATGACGATTATGACTAGTGGCATGGCGCATGTGTCCGGCGGAATCATGGCCGCTTACATTGCGTTTGGCGTGGAAGCGCGTCACCTGCTGACGGCGGTGATCATGACCGCTCCGGGAACGCTGCTGATTTCAAAAATGCTGGTGCCGGAGATGGGAGAACCGAAAACCATGGGCGTGGTGCACATGGAACACGTCGAGCGCGATCAGAACTTCATCGGGGCCTTGGCTCGCGGCACGAGCGAAGGTTTGGGCATGGCTATTAATGTGGGGGCGATGCTGATTGCGTTCCTGGCCGTGATCGCGCTCACCAACGGCATCATGGGGGGCGTTCATAATTGGCTGGGCGGGCACGGCATATTCTGGTTTCCATCGAGCCTTCAGCAGATTTTTGGATGGGCATTCGCTCCAGTCGCATGGATCATCGGCGTTCCCTGGCACGACTGCGCGCAGATTGGAAATCTTCTGGGCACGCGCATGGTTCTGAACGAACTGGTGGCCTTTTCGTTTCTAGGGCCGATGAAGGGGACGCTCGATCCGCGCTCGTTTACGATTGCGACGTTCGCGCTGTGCGGCTTTGCGAACTTCAGTTCGATTGGAATGCAAATCGGCGGGATCGGCGCGCTTGCTCCAAACCAGAAATCGCAGCTGGCCCAATTTGGCATTCGCGCGATGCTCGCCGGTACCATGGCGAACCTGATGTCCGCCTCCATTGTGGGGATTTTTCTGAAATGAAGGCCAAGATGACCGCATCCGGGACAACAAAAACAAAACCGAGTTTGGAATTTACGCGCGCCGAACGCGCCGCAAAATTCATTCTCGCGAAGACGAAGCTGCGTCCGCGAATCGGCCTTGTCCTCGGCAGCGGATTAGGCGCGTTTGCGGACGAACTTGGGGCTGCCGCGCGCGTTGACTATAAAAAAATCCCGCATTTTCCGTGCTCGACTGCGATCGGACACGCGGGGCGTATGGTTATTGGCAAAGTGGGAGACGTGCCGGTCGCCGTGATGCAAGGTCGCGTGCATTTCTACGAAGGCTACACGCAGCAGCAAGTCATTTTTCCAATGCGCGTTATGGCGCGGATGGGAATTCGCGCGGTTGTGATCACGAACGCGGCTGGCGGCATCAATCGCGATTTCAAACAGGGCTGCCTGGTCGTGCTGCGCGACCACATCAATTTGCAGGGAACGAATCCATTGATCGGTCCGAACGAAGACCGGTTTGGCGTGCGCTTTCCCGACATGACACAGGTCTACTGGAAACCTTACCTGGAGGTGGCGCTGCAGCAAGGAAAGCGACTCAACGTCGAAATGGCTCAAGGCGTATACGCAGCGCTCACTGGCCCGAGTTATGAGACGCCTGCCGAGATTCGCTATCTTCGCGCGATTGGCGCGGATTTAGCCGGAATGTCCACCGCGCCGGAAGTCATTGCCGCCGCCCATCTGGGAATCCGTGTGCTGGGAATTTCGTGCGTGACGAACATGGCGGCTGGGATTCTCGACCAGCCCATCACCACGGAGGAAGTCATCGAGACGGGCGAGCGAGTGAAGGCGGATTTTGTGGCGCTGTTACGTGCCGTGATACCGCGCATGAACGAGGATTTTCGATGAACGAGCACGGCTCGTTGATTGCCGCGGCGCGAACCGCACGAGAACATGCTCACGCTCCGTACTCGAATTTTCGCGTGGGCGCGTCGGTGCGCGCGAAATCCGGACGGATTTTCAGCGGCTGCAACGTCGAGAATGCGACCTATGGTTTGACGCTGTGCGCGGAACGCGTCGCGATCTTCAAGGCGATTTCCGAAGGGGAGCGCGGATTCGACGCCGTCGCCGTGGTCACGGATACCGATGCGCTCACGCCGCCGTGCGGAGCATGCCGCCAGATCATCTGGGAATTCTGCGGAGATGCGGAAGTTGTCCTCGCCAACTTGAATGGCAAGACGGAACACTATCGAATGTCAGCTTTGTTCCCCAAGCCCTTTGACGGCAGATTCCTGTGAGAACCGTCAGCGTGATCGGTGACTGGTTGATTGAGCGCCTCCAGTAGAACATGCTTCAGCCTGTTAGGTGTTGAATTTTTTGCAGAGATGAAAAAAGTCAAAAGAAAACAGGCTGAAGCCTGTTCTACTGAAGGCGATACCGCAACCAGTCACTAACCACCAGTCACGTTTCCCTAATCACGCACAATCGTCCGCTGGCGCTGCAGGCGGTTCGCGGCGCTGCGAAGGGTATCTGGGATGTTTCGGCTTGCGACAAGGAGCTTGAGGTCCTGCGGGATGACGCTGGGAAGCATGTGCAGGGAAACTTCGAGTGGCGTCTTTGGGTTGAACATCAGTGCTCGCTTAATTGTGTAGTTTTTCCGGTATTTGCGATTGGTGGCAATTAGGCGCAAGGCTTCTTCGCCCAGGGTGGCCATGCTTGCGAAGGACTCCACTTCGCGGTCGCTCAGTTGAGGGGATTGGAGCACCGCTCGCTGAACGACTTTACATGGATCGCGAATCAGCAACACACGATCGTCGCGGCCTCCCTTGAGCGCGAGTTGCACGCGCTCCACAACGCGAAGGCGCGAGATTTTCTGCAAGAGCGTCTCGCGTTTTGCATTGTCGGGTTCAACAGCTTCGGCGGCTTCAAGGAACGCATCCATTGTTTCCAATTCTTCGCGCTGCAATTCGAGCAGTTGATTGCGCTGGTCGGCATTCACCACGTTGGAGGCGATCAGCGCGGCCACCAGCGCCGGAGAAGTACTCAAGCGGTCGAGGTCTTCAAACAAGTCCTGCACTGCCGACACCGAAAGATAACGAACCACGGGCCGGAGAACTTCGATCGGGCACGTGAGGTTTCTCGCGAGCGCGTCGGCCACGCCGGGTCTGCGCGGGAACTCAGCGGCGCAATAGGCGTACATCTCGGGAGCGGCATCAGGTTTTCTGAGAGCTAAGATGACATACGGCAGGGGCTGTGTAAGCAGGATTCCTGCTGCTTTCTGACGGATGATTTCGTCAGGATCGGCAGCAAGCATTGTGAGGAGTTCAATGCGGTCGACTGGCGGAAGCAATGCAGCGCCGCTGCAAATCTCGAGCTTTCGCTCTTGGGTTGCGCCACCCGCCCGGACTTCTTCGCGAAGCGCCGCGCTAATTTCCGCCTCCCGCGGCTCCCTTCAGAGCCTCTCGCGTGAGTGTGACTTTTCCCGCGTGACCCGACGGACCGATGGGAGCGAGGGATTTCCCATTTAACTCGAGCATCAGTGCCCCGGCGTCGTGTGCGGAGACGTTAAATTGCTCGCTTGCCTCAAAGACGTGATTTTCGCCCGCTTTCATGGTTTCATCGAACACTTGATTGCCATCGGCCTCGATCGTCAATTTTGTCTTTTTGACGGCCTGAACTTTCAATTCCAAGAAGGTTGAAACAGGGGGGGTTGCGGGAGTGGCAGGTTCGGGGCTCACGGGAGCTGGCGGGACTTCCGGTGGCGCTTCGGATGCCGCAACAGTGCTCGGGGCAATATTCTCCGGAGCGACCGAAGGAACCCCCGCAGGCGGCGTTGGCATCGATATTGGCGCCGCCGTCACACTCAGGGCCGCACTTTGCGCAGCCCGTCTTGCAGTGCGCCAGGCTAGAATGCGCCGGGTGCCCAGCCAGCCCCCCGCAGCCAGCAACACAACGACAACTGCAGCCAATCCCCAGGCTAGCCACGGTCGGTCCGGCGTGACTTTGGGAGGACTGCCAGTCCACACTGGAACGGTTGGCCGGTCATTCACCGCCAGCGCGTATTCGGCGACGATATTTTCTTCGTCGAGGCCGAGGTAATGCGCGACGGCTCGCACGAAGCCGCGATTGAAGACCCCGCCGGGAAGTTGATCCCACTGCTCATTTTCGATGGCCTGGAGAAAGCGCGTGGCGATGCGCGTGGCGGCGGAGATCTCATCCAAAGACACACCGCGCATCTCCCTTTCGCGCTTCAAACTGTCGCCAAAAGTACCCTTGGTCATTGTCCGCAATTTCCCAGTCACAGCGAATATAGGCGGGCGTTGCGGGAGTGTCAATGTTGTGTCGGTTTCACGGAAATTTTTCCCGATGCCGCCATGGCCAAGAGACGCTTCTTTTTCGGTAACACGGGCGGAACTCGACATTGCGCGGCGGGAGCAGAGTTGATTATAATTTGTAGTGCCCCGACGCGCGCCGCTCGTTGGCGTGTGACCCGCAAAATGAATCAGGCACCAAGGCATCCAGTGAGCACAACCGAGAATTTTAGCGGTATAGAGCGCCGCCGCACGACAGCGGCTCGGGGAGAGCATCGCGAAGCGGGCGAAGTTGCGGTGTTCCATGAGCTTGGCAAGGCCCTCACATCTTCTCTTCAGCTCGATCAGGTCCTGCGCACCATCATGGAAAAAATCGACGAGTTCCTGCGTCCAGATACATGGTCGCTGCTGCTGCTCGATGAGATCAAGCAGGAGCTCTATTTCGAGTTGGCGGTTGGGAAAGGCGCGCAGGCGCTGAAAGATGTACGAATCAAAGTGGGTCAGGGTATCGCCGGCTGGGTTGCGCAACACGACGAAGCGGTGATTGTTCCCGACGTAAGCCAGGACACAAGATTCTTCTCGAAGGTCGACGAAAAAACGAAAATGGAGACGCGGTCGATCGTGGCCGTGCCCGTGCGTTACCGCGATCACTGCCTAGGCGTGATCGAATTGATCAACTGCATCGGAAGCGACGGATTTCAGGAGCGCGATTTGGCGCTGCTGGAAGCCCTGGCGGATTTCGCGGCGATCGCTCTGGAAAATGCGCGGCACGTCAAGCGTATTCATGAACTTACGATCACGGACGACTGCACAAGTCTCTACAATGCGCGGCACATGGATTTTATTCTCGAGACGGAGATTTACCGCTCGCAGCGCTATGGTTACGAGTTTTCTCTTGTGTTCATCGATCTCGATCACTTTAAGAATGTAAACGACACGCACGGACACCTGGTCGGGTCGAAGCTTCTTGCTGAAGTCGGGCAGATGGTGAAGTCGGCATGCCGCAGGATCGACTTCGCGTTTCGCTATGGCGGAGATGAGTTTGTAATCGTGCTGCCGCAGGCGACGAAGGAAAACGCGTTCGTCGTCGCCAGACGCCTTCACAAGATGATCGGCGAAACAACATGGCTGGCGTCCGAGGGGCTGAACATTCACTTCACGGCCAGCATTGGCGTAGCATCCTATCCGAACGATGCCAACAGCAAAGTTGAACTGCTGCATCTGGCCGACGAAGCCATGTACCTGATCAAGAACACCACGCGCAATGGCGTAGCCGCGGCAAAAGTCGGGGCCTTGCCAACCATCTTTTAATCCCGCACACTCAATTTCCGCAAGAATATAGAAGACCATTTCGACGCTAACGGAGGTCTAGCATGGCGATCGTTGCAATTGCAGCGATGACTATCGATGGCAAAATTGCGCGTCATTCCCGCGAGCTTACCGATTGGACCAGTCCGGAAGACAAGGAATTGCTCACCGGTCTGCTGGACAAGAGCGACGTCATCGTCATCGGAAACAGCACGTATAAGACCGCTGAGGGACCTTTATCCAAGCGAGACTGCATCGTCCTGACCCGGTCTGTTTCAACCACGGAGCGGCGTGGCGAGAAGCTATTATTTTGCAATCCTGACAAGGTGGCGCTACCGGACTTGCTGCGACCCTTTGGAACCGTGGCGCTGCTGGGTGGCACCCAGACCTATACTTATTTTTTGCAAAGGGATTTGATGGATGAGCTGTACCTCACCATAGAACCCGTGATCTTTGGCAGTGGCCTGAATTTGTTTGAAGGGACGATCGGCAGCACCGTACGGCTTCGTTTGAAGTCCGTGGAAAAGCTCAACGATAACGGTGCCATTGTATTACATTACTGTAGGAGATGACGGCTTTGGTGGCCCCGGTGACTCGCCCGCGGGCTTTGCACCTTTGGCGATGATCTAAAGCCGCCGGCGAGACGGCGCTACGAGAATCACTCCGCAGTTTCAAAACCTTCAACTGAACCGATTCATGAGCCCGTCCGCGTTCTTCTCCGCATTCCCTTGATTCACTCCGATTGGCATGCTACGCTCACCGCTTCCGGCGGCACGAAAAGAGATTTTGGGAGAATGTGCCGGGGTGGTCCGGGGCAAGGAGCGCATGTCCAACGACGCATTGGGGATGATTGAGACTAAGGGATTGGTGGGCTCGATTGAAGCCGCGGACGCGATGGTCAAGGCCGCCAACGTCATCCTGATCGGAAAAGAGTATATCGGCTCGGGTTACGTCACGGTGATGGTGCGCGGGGACGTGGGGGCGGTGAAAGCCGCAACCGATGCCGGGGCCGCCGCAGCGCGCCGCGTGGGCGAATTAGTTTCCGTTCATGTCATTCCGCGCCCTCACGAACTGGTTGAAAAGATTTTGCCCGGTGGCGGCGCCCCGCCGGTAGCGAAGAAATAAACCTGCCGTGCCAGGAACCGCGTGATATTCCTGCAACTCCGCTCTCTTTTTCAGAGTGAACGCGATAGATCGGCGACGTACGGATGTTTGTAGTAGAAGGTAGAGCGTCTTGAGCCTGCGCGACCGCGACCTCATCTCCATACAAGAAGCCCGCGAATTGACGGCTCGCGCGGCTGCCGCTCAGAAAAAATTCTCCACATTCTCCCAGGAACAAGTTGACGCAATCGTCGAAGCCTGCGCCAAAGCCGCCGCTAACAACGTGGAACCGCTCGCGCGCGCGGCCGTCGAAGAAACCGGCTTCGGAAACGTTCCCGACAAAATAATCAAGAACACGCTGGCCGCCGTGAACGTGCCGCGCGCCATTCGCGGGATGCGCACCGTGGGGATTCTGCGCGAAGACCGCGAGAAAGGCATCGTTGAGGTGGCGTCGCCGGTAGGGGTGGTCGCCGCAGTGATTCCCACGACCAATCCAACTTCCACCGCAATCTACAAGACTCTGATTTCCATCAAGGCACAGAAC
>JBEKCU010000191.1:0-9159 GCA_050014735.1 Candidatus Acidiferrales bacterium
CCCGGATGTTCGCGACCGCCGGGATGCTCAACTTGCTGACCGTGCTGGAAGCGTATGAAATCGGCCGTGGGCGGAGAACCTAGATGAATCTTGTTGCCGCCGGTCTAACGCATTTTCAGGCACTGACATTTTTCGCGCTCGTCGTGTCCGTAACATTTGCCTTCCTTTCAAAGCGCGAAACGTCGGAGCGCGCGAAGTACGTCGTCTGGGCATTTTTCGCGTTTTTAGTTGTTGCGGTCGGAATCGGCTGGCTGATGTACCCGTTTTCGCGGTGATCGCTTAATTCTTGAAGCGTTCGGGATCGAGCGATTTTCAGTTTTAGTTTACAAAGTGAACGAATCTCGGGCATGCCAAGCCCGCCGCAAACGCCGGCGAAATAGTGCTCTATTCAAAACTCAAAGCTGTCACCAATCTGCTGTTGAACTGCGCCGCGCGTTGGCCGCGCCCGCGCGGCCCCATTAACTTCTAGCCGTCAGCATCGGCAGTGCGGCGATAAACGTTCCTGCCGGGTCGTTAGCGATTGGGTCGGACTCGCTGACGGTCAGCTATGCGCCGGACGCTTCGAGTTCGTCTGCCCACAACAGCGCGTCGGGATCGAATACGCTGTCGGTGATTCCCCTTGCGACCTACACGATGGGTGCCACAGTTTCGGGCCTCTCCGGTTCAGGGCTTGTGTTGCAGGACAATTGCGGGGACAGATTCCCGGTGAGCGCAAACGGAAGCTAGAAGACGGCGACAAAAAGTTGCGCCAGCGTCAGGGAATCACTTCTCACGACTTGCGCCGGTCGGCTGTACGCAATATGATAGGTGTCGGCGTTTCCGAAATTGTCACGATGAAGGTGACGACGCAGGATGCTCGGCGCGTCTGATTGCAATATCATCGTGTTCTGGCGCGACCCGCATGAAGCTGCAAAATGTCGCGACGGGCAACTGATGGAGGAAAGCCGAAGGAAATTAGAACCTCCCGAGGATCGAAAACGATCCGAGGAGAGTCCAGCAGTAAATTGAAACGATATAGAGATACCAACAAAATGCGCCCGTAGCTCAGCTGGATAGAGCGTCTGGCTACGAACCAGAAGGCCGGGAGTTCGAATCTCTCCGGGCGCACCACTCTAACCCATGTTCCATTCGTGCTTTAGCTCGAAACTGCAACTTCGATTTCCTTCCGATTTTTACGGACATTACGGACAATTGGCTTCGGAACGAACGCCGGAACGTTGAATCCGAGTCCGACCTTAACCGCCTCCGTCTGTCGCCACTCATTCATTTCAAACATCTGCTCGGCATACTGAGCGGTGATGTTATTGTTCTCGTGACCCATCCAGAACTTTTTCAAGTTCTCGTCCACGAACTTCATTCCGAGGATGGAAGCACGAAAACGCCGGAATGCGTGTGCAGCCTTGCCGGGTTGCTTGATTCCGATTTTCTTGAAGTCCGGAGTGATATGGCGCTTCAGGAGACTGGGCGGGTGGCCCGGCCTTTCGACGTTTCTATCTGAATGAAACCGCATAAATGTGTTATACGACGTGGGTACGTACACTCAGAGTGATCATGCGGGTCTTTTGGTGCTCCGTCCTTGACGCCTTTCAAGGGCGGGGCCTTTGTCCCTTCATGCCCGAGTCAGGTTCACAGCGGCCAAAACCCCGCCCTTCCAAAATTTAAGGATTGGGCGCCCAAAATTCTAGATCAAAGGCCGGGCCAGCGATGTGAGGTTGCCCCGAAAGCGGAGTTGAACGTTCCGGAAGGGCTGCCTGAGGGCCGCCACAATCGTGCCGCGAAAGACACGGCCGAGCACCTTGACGGGAAGGAAGAAGGGGTTGTGCGACTCGACCCAGCGCGTTACAGCATGCACAAATGTAGTGGAAACTTTCGCTGCCCGCATTAACACATAAGACCTTATTCACGCAACCGCGGAAGTTGGGCTAATGCCGGAAATATGCGCCACGCTTAAGATTTCAGCGAACAAGTGTGAATTCATCCGGGAATTTTGTGCGCGCGGACAATGAATCTCTTTGGAGCGGGCCCTACAAAATAAAACGGATAACAAGTCACCAGGGTTAACGTGGTGTCATCGGAATTATCCAGCACTTGGGTGTCTTCCGGCGGAACTACTTGCGTGGAATCCACTAGATAGCGGTACGAGCCGTTCAGCGTTGTCAATGTGATTTCGTCGTCCTGGAGGATATTGCGGAGAGGCCGGAAAAATGTATCCCGGTGTCCTGCGATCGCGACGTTGCCCTGCTCTCCGGGCAAGGGCGTCCCCCGAATGTGGCCGACTGCCCGCCGTAAGGTTCGTCCATCGGTGCCTTCCATAATCATTGCTGTAAGTCCGATCCTCGGGATTTCGATTTTCCCCAGGGGCGCCCCGGGAGTTGCAATAAATGGACGGTTGACCGGTTCACTGGCAACGGCGATGGCTGGCCACGCGTTGTTCAATTGCTGCCCAAAGCGAGTGGCTTGATAGGCTTGATAAATTTTCGTATCGAGTAATACAGCGCAGCAGTAACCCAAAGCCAGAACACCAACGACCAGGAAGGCGTTTCGGCTCCATCGCAGGAACCGATCGACACGCGTTGAAGGCCGTAGCTGCTTTGCAATTCGCACTTTCATGGCCGGTTGTCCGAAACACGATCTGACGAGTGAAGGTTCGAAGGTGCGGTATAGCCAGTACGGGTGCTGACGGACAATCGTCCGCCTCTCGATGAGTCGCGCGCTTTCACTTCGATTGCCCGATATGCCCCATTCTGGTTCTTGTTCGTCGGGACGAAGGTGATCGTGTACTGGCTGCGAATATCGTGCGCGATTTGTTCGCAAATCGGAAGGATGTCCCCCAGAGTGTCGGGGAAAAATGCCTCTCCGCCGGACGCTCGCGACAGTTCCTTGAGCACCCGTGGATTCCTATCCTGGTCGGTTACGTCGTATATGCCCAAGGTGTAGATGACCGCGTTCGACTGATTCACCATGGACAGCACTTGAGCTAGGTTTCGCTTGCTGGCGTTGTCGCCCCCATCGCTGACCACGATCAACACCTTCTTGTCCCACTTGCCTTGCTGCAGTTGCTCGATTCCGCGAGCGATTGCGTCGTACAGGGCTGTCATCCCTGAGAGGGGGTTTCTGGATAGCGCTGTTTCCAGTTGAGCTGAATCATTCGTGAATGGGACGTTGGCTGGAAGGCCCATCGAAACATGTTCGTTGAAATTGACGACGAACACTTGATCCGCCGGATTGCTGGAGCGCACAAAGGCCATCGCGGCGGCAACTACGTCGGAGTGCTTTGAACGCATGCTTCCGCTATTGTCAATCACCAAGCCAATTGTTACAGGCACATCTTCGTGGCTAAAAGTTTCGATTTGCTGAGGAATTTTATCTTCATAGACCTGAAAGTTTTCCTTTGTGAGCCCGGAGACTGGTCCGCCTTTGTGGTCCCGCACTGTCGCACGCAGGACAACCAAGTCCACGCTCGATCGAATCGCGTACGTCTCGACTTGGTTCGATTGCGCGAGACCTTGAGACGTCGCAACCCAGAACAGAATGCTCAGAAGGGTTACGGAGAACAAAAAAACTTTGTCGTTCATGCGTGGATTCATCGGCTTTCTCAATTTCGACTTCAACTTGATTCTGCCGCGATTGTACCCGAGCCTGATCGGTAGTCCCCAACCTGGGACCCCCTACCGCCACGAGGGCAGGCCGAACTCACCTGCCCCCGTGCACTGTACGTGTGCCCTGATTTAAGCAGAGCGCTTGGTAACGATCAGTAGAGTGAAGCCTGCGAACAGCGAAAAAATCCCAACTAACGCGAACAGAGGTAGTGAGCTCGCCGTGTGCGGCAAGGCCTGTGCGATCTCTGTGGGCGCTGGGGTTGCCGCGACTGCTGCTGGCGGAGCTTGGACTACCGCAGTAACCGGAACTTCTTCGCCAGTTGGTTGAATCGCTGTGACCGGTACGCTTCTCAGAGTCTCAACAGGCACTGTTTCCGCTATCTCGGTAGGCATCGAAAGGACGGGTTCCTTTACGATCTTTGCCAGCTCGATAGCCCGCTTCTTTGGGTACACAAATTCCTGGCCCCAAAGTCTTCCCGGATAAAACCAGGCCTTAAGAGCTTCCGGTTGGCCCTCGCCGCGTTCGTGGAACGACATTACCGTCTTGTCAGTCGGTTTCAAACGGTAATCGGGAATTGCGAGGATAGTCGTGTAGAGATGCAATCCATCAGGGCTGAAGATTTGGACGACATCCCGATCGTTCTGCGAGTCCAAAAGCTTAATCATATACTTGCCGGCGGGCAGTATCTGAGCACCAGCTCCCGGAACTTCGACGGGCTCACTGAAGGTCACGAAAGTTTTCTCGTTAAACTCATCGGCCTTGACGCGGGGTGTAAATGCCAGGGCCACGAAGACAAAACAGGAAACCATCGCCATCACTTTAAGTCGCTTCATTTTGTAACCTCTTTTCCGGATCAAAGGTCCTCTATATTTCTCTTACACAAGATTCATCGCCGCACAGAAATCGAGGCGTTACGGCTTCTCGGCCATTTTCGTTTCGCTGAGTACTGAATACCCGATACCTCTTTAGGGACATCCACCCTTCACCAGATTCTGACTGGCAAGTGGACGCACAACCTTTATACGCCGTCGCGTATGGAGCGTCAGTTCAATACAGCACACTGAGTTGGTCAATACAGCTCAGTCTAATCGCGAGGGCAAAACTAAGCCTCTGGGAATTGGCGAAGAGGACATGCTGATTGATTGCGAGGCGCTGTTTGTCATCTGAAGTTATGACCCATCAAAATCGGGAGTTGTACATAAGTGAACAGTTTGTTGCGGTCGCTACCTCTATAATTCCGCGAGTAAGTAAAACTATGTGCAGGAATGAGGAGGTCATAAATCATGCCTTTAGTCCAAGTGCTGTTCACATTGATCGTCGTCGGGGTGGTTCTATGGCTGATTAACCAGTTCATCCCAATGGCTAATTCCATCAAGTCGATTTTGAATGCAATCGTCGTCATTGGCGTTCTGTGGTGGCTCGGCAACGTATTTGGATTGTTCCAGTCCCTCTCCCGCGTCCACGTCGGATAGCGCTCGCGCCTGAAGGAACCGCCAAAGGAACGTCGGTGGGCCTTGTAGGAGCTGGAAGAGTCACGCGTCAAGCATGGTTCGATTCGCACCGCAGCGTAAAGGGGACAAAATGTTGAAATCATTTCGAGTGATTGGTGTGTCCGCGGTGTTTCTGGTTTTGGGATGGAATGTTCCAGCCGGAGCACGACAAGGGAAACAAGAAGAAAAAGCTGAACCCGCGAGACAGGAACAGCGGGCTAAGCCCGAAAAACAACAGCAGACCAGGGCTCCGCAACAGGAGCGACAAGCCAAGGCTCCGCAACAGCAGCACGCCAAACTCGTAGGGCAGCAGCAAACCAAGGCCCCGCAGCAGCAGGCAAAGCCTGAAAGGCAACAGCAGGCGAAGGCTCCGCAACAACAGCAACAACCTAAACCTGAAAAGCAGCAACAAGTGAAAGGGCAGCAGAACCAGCAACACTCACCGCGGCAGCAACAGGTCAATTCCGCGATACAGCAGCCGCAGCAAGCCCGCGGGCAGCAACAGCAGAGAAGTCAGCAGCAGGGTGCGTCATCACAGCGGCCTCAGCGGACACAACAGGCAGAGGCGGCACAACGCGCACAGCCGAAACTTCGCCTCAGCGCCAGGGGCAGCGGAAGAATTCCAGACGCGCGTTTCCAAGCCAGTTTTGGGCGTGGGCATGAGTTCCACATGGGCAACCCGGTTATGGTCGGCGGATATTCTCGCTTCCAGTATGGCGGCTTTTGGTTTGGATTCGTCCAGCCCTGGCCGGTAGGCTGGTACTACACCGACGACGTTTACATCGATTACGTGGATGGTGGGTATTACATATATGATCCGTACTATCCAGGCGCGCGCTTTGCAATCAGTGTAGTGCTCTGACGCCCGATTCTGACCGTTAATCGAATGCGGGTCCGACCCGGCGTGAAATATCGATAACAAGAAAGTAGGAACGCCGCCGGGGAGGACACTTATGATTATCATTCGATGTTTGCGCTTAGGAATGAGCAAACAATGCTAGCATCTTTCAATGTGGGGAGAACGACGGCATGTCCGCACGCCAACAGTTTTTCTCATCCCGCTCTTATGAGCAAATGGCTCGTTCGCGTATTCAGTGCTCACACATGAGGAAATTGTAGGTCTCGCATGGGCCGATAATCTCCGCCTACCTCTTCTCCGGCGGTTTCCGGAGTTCACGGACGAACGGATATCCCCATGTACGACGATCTCTTCTTTATCAAACCCCACGCCCGGATCGAATGCGATCCGGTGCTTTGTGTACGCGTCGAGCCCCCGATTGGGTCAAGCTTACGGTCGTTAATACTGAGCGGGATAGTACGACAGCTAAAAAACTCAAAAACGCACGCCAGCTTGGGTCGGTAAATGCCGGCATCCAAAGTGAAACATCACTGCGAAAGTTCTCGGAATCGCGCCACGGACAATTGCCTTTAGAGTTCCAATCGCAGGAGATATACGTTTCTCGCAACAATTTTCGCAAACAGAGCAATACAGCACAGTATTCGTTATCGCAACGCCCGATACTGCTGCCTCACCGTAATTCAAGGAGATCCAACGTGAAAAGTTCCGCAGCATTTTTGGCAGTCCTCGCCGTTCTTTGTGTATCTACGTTTAGTCAGGCTCAAACCAGAACTTCCGACGAACAGTATCAGGCGCCTTCCTTCAACACGAACATTGTCAGCCGCACGACGCCTGCCGTGAAATATGCGCATCGCAGCGGCGCCACAAGAATAAATTTCGAAGGCACCAGCCTCATGCAAGGCGCGTCGGGCGAAGCAAAGGTAGAGAGCAAGCGTGGCACCATGGCAATCGAAGTTGAATTTAGGGGCCTCAATCAACCCACCTCGTTTGGCACCGAGTATCTCACCTACGTCCTCTGGGCAATTTCTCCCGAAGGCCGCTCGGTAAACATCGGCGAGGTCCTGGTCGGCGACAATCACCGCAGCAAGCTCGACGTGACAACAGACCTGCAAGCCTTCGCGATGATCGTGACCGCGGAACCTTACTACGCAGTGCGGCGTCCCAGCAACGTTGTGGTCATGGAGAACGTCGTTCGTCCAGACACGGTCGGAACAACCGAATCCGTGGATGCGAAGTACGAACTGATCGACCGGGGAGGTTACATCCCCACGGGGCAGCACTTCGATGCGTTTGTGCTCAACTCCAAATTGCCTCTGGAATTTTTTGAAGCTCGCAACGCCGTGCGTATCGCCAAATCCGCTGGAGCTGACAATTATGCAGCCCCCAGTTACGAAAAGGCCGTTAGCCAGTTGAAGCGTGCCGACGATTTGGCTTCCATGAAACACGTCCAAAGGAAAGAACTCATTTCCATTTCGCGCGAAGTGGTTCAGACGGCGGATGACTCCCGGGAAATCTCAGTGAAGCGCATCGATGCGGATCGGATGGATGCCGACAAGGACCGAGAGGCGGCAAAGCTGGCCAATGCCCAGGCCGCATCCAGAAGCGATATGCAGGCTCGCATGGGCGCGGAAGCAGATACCGCCGATGCAAATCGCCGCCGCGAAGCGGCTGACAAAGCCACAGCGGAAGCTCAGCGGCAACAGCAAAACGCCCAGGCGGAATCGGATCGGAATCGCGCCGTTGCCATTGACGCCAATCAGGCCACAGCGGAGGCGCTACAGGCAGAAAGAAGCGCGGAAGCCGAATCGGAACAAAACCGAATCGCTGCTGCGAACTCGGATCAACAGTTCAAACAAGCCGTGCAGGATCGTGAAGAACTGCGAGCTAAGCTGCTGCAACAATTCAGCCTCATCTTTGCCACTCGCGACACCGCACGCGGCCTCATCGTCAGCTTGTCGGACGTGCTGTTCGATACCGGCAAGTCCACGCTTCGTCCGGGAGCGCGCGAGAAACTCGCCAAGCTTTCCGGGATCATCCTAGCCTACCCGGACCTCAGACTCGCCATCGAAGGCAACACCGATAGCGTGGGCAGCGATGCGATGAACCAGACACTGTCCGAGCAACGAGCCGCCGCCGTCCGCGATTATCTCGCGCAAGAAAACATTCCCGCGACATCCATGACGTCGAAGGGATTCGGTAAAACACAACCGGTCGCCACCAACGATACTGCGGAAGGCCGCCAACAGAATCGCCGTGTGGAACTGGTGGTCTCAGGCGAAGTGATTGGCACCACGGTAGGTGTCGTATCCGAAGTCCTGCCTCTGACTCCCCGTCAATAACCTATCTAGCGCAGGAACGGCAGGCCCCGGCGATTCCAGAGTCGCCGGGGCCTGTATGTTGTGAGTCCTTCAAAACGGGGGCGATAGCTTAGTATTACCCAAATAGACACATCGGTATAAAGTGTTCAAAATGGGACACCCGCCTGTTCCCATTTGCATCAAAGTGAGTGTTAGGGGAAACCTCATAAGCTCCATCAGTCAGCGGGGGGATCCTTCGCGGACTCTGGAGAACAATAAGGCGGTTTGCCATGCCACACCTAGCCCAGAATGAAACACATCAGAGCCATCACGGTCCAGCTGCGCGTCGCATCGCGACCCATAGGCGGCGCATCGTGCGAATCCTCTTTGTCGACGATCGGCGATCCGATGTCGAACGATGCTTGCAAGAACTCAAACGGATGGATTTTGCAGTCTCCGCCGATTGGGTTCAAGCGCCGGCAGAGTTCGCGGAACGATTGCGCACGCAGACCTATGACGTGATCGTGTGCGATTACTCCATGCCGAGTTGGACCGGAATGGAGGCGCTCGAACATTTGCGTCAGGCGAACCCGGAAATTCCGTTCATTCTGGTCACCAGCATTCTGGACGAGGACATGACCGATGCGTTTATCCGGAAGGGCGCATTCGACTGCGTCGATAAGAACCGACTGAACCGCTTGCCGCTGGCTGTTGCCTTGGCGGTAGAAGAAACAACTCGACGCGAAGAACGGGACCACGCGGAAAAGGAGTTGCGCCACTCGGAAGCTCACTATCGCGCTCTGGTGGAGAATCCCACCTTTGGCATCTGTCATTTTGACGTGGACGGCCAATTTCTGGACGTGAATGACGCACTCGTGGCTATGCTAGGTTATAAATCCAAAACGGAATTGAT
>JBEKCU010000192.1:0-9095 GCA_050014735.1 Candidatus Acidiferrales bacterium
CAAAAAAGCCAGGGAGACCTCGACAGCGGAATGCGTTCACTGAACCTCGCATTGGCGTTGACTGCGCTGGCGGAATTGAGTATCGGAGCTTTCGTGGCCGTTTTTCTAAGCCGCAGTATTGCGACCCGGCTCAGCCGCTTGACCCAGATGATTCAGAATATCGCCGAGGGCGAGGGCGATGTCACCAAGCGCCTGGAGGTTGCTGGCGCATTCGACAACGATGAACTGGGCGAAGTTAGCCGCCTTTTCAACGTGTTCATGGATAAACTACAGGAACTTCTCCGGGGGGTAGTGTCCCACACCCATAAACTTACGGCAGCCAGTCAGCAATTGCTTGAGGCCAGCGAGCAGATCACTATCGACTCCGGAGAAACCGCGACTCAGTCAAACTCGGTTTCGCGCGTGACACAGCAGGTGACCCAAAATCTACAAAGTCTTTCCACAGGCGCCGGCGAAATGATGTTAACCATTCAGAGCATCGCCGCGAACACAAACGGAGCCGCTAAAGTTGCGGGCTCAGCCGTTGGCGTAGCCGAAACAGCCACCGTCACAATCGCTAAGCTAGGCCAATCCAGTGTGGAGATCGGTCAAGTCATTAAGGTCATAACGTCCATCGCGGAACAGACCAACCTTCTGGCGTTGAATGCAACCATTGAGGCCGCCCGCGCCGGAGACGCCGGGAAGGGTTTTGCCGTGGTCGCAAACGAAGTGAAAGAGCTTGCCAAGCAGACAGCCAAAGCTACCGAAGACATCAGTCGTAAAATCGTCGCCATTCAGGCAGACACCAAGGGAGCGGTAGCGGCGATTGGGATGGTTAGCGGCGTCATTCATCGTATCAACGACATTTCCGCGACGATTGCAAGCGCGACGGAAGAGCAGAGCGCCACAACCAATGAGATGACTCGAAACGCCAGCGAAGCCGCCAACGGAGCCGACAACATTTCGGCCAGCATCGGGGGCGTGGCACACGCGGCCGAGGGCACGTTGTCGCGCGCGCAGGCATCGCAAAAGGCGGCGCAGGAGCTGACCTCCATAGCGATCCAGTTAAGCAGCTTAATGCGGCAGTTCAAGATCGAGCGCAGCGAGAGACGGATCGAAATTGCGTTGCCCGTCAGCCTGACCGCGAGAGACGACAACGGCCATCCTCTGGAACAGGAAATCATGACGATTAACGTCAGTCAGAACGGAGCCCTTCTGAGGGGCACTCGCGGCAAACTTCGGCTAGGCAGCTATGTTTCTCTCGGCCGCCTTCACAAACTGGAAAAGTTTATAATCGCGTGGGTGGGAGAAGAAAATACCCCCAAGGCTGGGCAGATCGGCGTCTCCGCGGTCGATCCGGCAACTACCTTTTGGAACGATGTACTCGAAACACAGCCCCACGCCGAGAAGGGCAGCGCACACGAAAAGTATTGGGAGAAGATTCCGGCAAAGTCCGGAACACCGGCGCACGGAGCCTAGAGAAAAAGCAGTATTCAACCATTCGCGGCGCGCGGCTATTTTGTTTTGCCAAAAAACGCGCGATCCAGGGAAATGACGCCGGCTCCGAAGGTTGCCAGCGCGAACGCTCCCACGCCGAGAGCCAGCGCAAGTTCATACTTGTCCACTCGAAGCGGGTTCTGAAAGAATTGTTCGCCCTTCCACATGGCCACGGCCATCTCACCCGCTAGAAGCAACCCGGTAATCCGAGTGAAGAGCCCGCCGATGAGCAATGCTCCTCCGCCTATTTCAAGGACTCCAGCGATGTATGAAAAGTAGGCGGGAAGATGGTTTACATTCACAAATTCGTCCAGATGTTCGAGCCTGCGCCCTACGAACTTCGGATACCCGTTATAAATAAAAATAACACCGAGTCCCACTCGCAGCAGCAGTAATGCCAATGGCCTCAACTTTTCCATGAAGTGCATCGAATTTTCTCCCAGCGTAAAAACTCGCGATCACTGTAGCATGGGACTTGGCGCTGGCGAAAACACCGCGTGGCTCACGTGCTGACTTTGACGCGGGACAAGCGCCTGCGTTAAAGCCGTTCCGTCCCGCGAGGCTCTAAGCTACAGATTCTAAAAGGCGGCTGGCGGGGGAACTTAAATTATGCAAAATCTACGCCACCCAATTATAAGTAACTTAAAGGCGTCCACGGTGAGCTGTCGAACGAAGACACCATCATCTATACAGATTCGCCAATAGACGGAAAGCGAGCAACCGGCAGCTTGAGCTTCACGGAGGTTGTTCCTCGGTCAGGTTTAGAGTTGTTGAGAGAAGAAAATGCACGCTAAGAGTTTAAAACAAGCTTAACGGATCGACATCCACCAGCACGGCCTTCCGCGGAATTTCCTTTTCGTCGCTGAACGCCAGCAACTCGGCGACGACGCGCGTAAGCTGCGCGCGCTTCGGTGCCTTCAGTAAAAACTGGAAGCGGTATTCACGTTTGAGGCGCGCCAGGGGCGCAGCGGCCGGGCCAAGCACCTTCACACCTCGAGATTCCTGCGGAGCCAGAAACGCAGACAGATGGCGCGACCACCGGATCGCATTTTCGATTTTTGTGTCGCGCACCAGGATGCTGGCGAGCGCCGTGAACGGCGGATAATGCAGCAACCGCCGAAATTGCAATTCCCTCTCGAAAAATGCCAGGTAGTCCTGCCGCGCAGCTAGTTGAATCGCATAGTGCTCGGGATAATACGTCTCGACCAGCACTTCGCCCGGCAATGCGCCGCGCCCGGCGCGTCCGGCAACCTGAGTTAGAAGCTGAAACGTGCGCTCGGCTGCGCGGAAATCCGGCAGGCTGAGTTGCGAATCCGCGGAAACTACTCCCACGAGCGTGACGCCCTGAAAATCGTGACCCTTCGCGACCATCTGCGTGCCCACCAAGATGTCGATTTTCCCCGAGGCAAAGTCGCCGAGCACTTGCTGGTAGGCGCGCTTGGTGCGGACAGAATCGCGGTCAAGCCGCGCGACCTTCGCGCCTGGAAATTTTTCCTGCAGCTTTTCCTCGAGTTGCTCCGCGCCCGCGCCAAAAAAATAAATGTGCTCGGAAGCGCACTTCGGACATGTTTTCGGCACGCGCCGAGTAAATCCGCAGTAATGGCATTCCAGCCGGTCGCGCTGCTTGTGATAGGCGAGCGAAATACTGCAGTTCTCGCACTGAATGCCCGCGCCGCACGACCGGCAAAGGACGAACCAGGAATATCCGCGGCGATTTAACAGGATCAGGGATTGGGTGCCTTCGGCCAGACGCACGCCAATCGCTTCGGTCAGTTTTGACGAAAGCGGTCCGGCGCGGTGCGTCTTTTTGAAATCCCCGCGCAAATCGACGATTTCCACGGGAGCAAGCGGACGATTTTCGACTCGCGATTCGAGCTGCAACAACTGATATTTTCCTGAGCGCGCATTCTGAAAACTTTCCAGCGACGGCGTCGCCGACCCAAGCAGGGCAACCGCACCTTCGAGCTTCGCTCGCACGATCGCGACATCACGTCCATGATAACGCGGCGTCTCCTCCTGCTTGTAGCTCGCCTCCTGCTCCTCATCGACAACGACCAGACCCAGATTTTCAAGCGGCGCGAAAACAGCCGAACGCGTTCCCACGACTACGCGAACCTCGCCGCGCCTGACGCGCCACCATTCGCGAGCCCTCTCCACCTCGGCCAGCGCACTGTGCAACACGGCAACGCTGGGACCAAGCCTGGCGCGGCATAGGCGCCCCACCCATAGAGTGAGCGCAATTTCCGGGACCAGGATCAGCGCCGTTTTGCTGCGCGCCAGCGCCGCTTCGACAGCTCCAAGATATACTTCCGTCTTGCCGCTTCCGGTAACGCCATAGAGCAGACCGACCTTGAATACATCCGAATCGATCCAGCCCGTAATTTTGCGGAGTTCCCGTTCCTGGTCCGGATTGAGAATATTCGACGGAGGCGTGTAATCGACATCGAACAAATCTTCTTCCACCGCCAGCGGCTCATCCCAGCTTTTCAGTTTTCCCTGGCGGATCAGCCGTTCGAGCAGGGAGCGCGAAACATTGGCGAGTTTCGCGAGCGCAGGCAGCGGCAGCGGGCCACGTTCCTCGGCGAGTACGTGGAATATGCGGGCTTCTTTCTCCGTAAGGGAATTGGCAACTGCATCGGTCTGCGCGCCTGCCAGAGGACCGTCTCCATGAGCAGAATTCCATGCGACGATCTTTTGCACGCGCGCGTTCCGGTGGACGGCGACTTCGCGCGCCTCGAGCTGGCGTCGGCGAAGCAAACGCTCGGCGGCGGATTCGCCGCCCGGCAGTTTGCGCAACCGGTCAGCACGGACGGGCCGATCCTCAATGTTCATCAAAGAGAGCAGCGCCAGCTCCGCGATTTCCGTCTCACTTCGATTCACAGCTGCATCCAATTCGGAACGGCGCGCGCGGCCCGCATCGTTCAGCAGCAATTCGCGCTCATGCCGCAGATCGATTTGCGGCGGCAGCATCGCGCGAAACACGTCTCCGGGAGCCGCAACGTAGTAACCGCCCACCCAGCGTCCCAGCTCCAACAATTTCGGCGACAGCGCCGGAATTGGATCGAGCACCTCGGCAATTTCCCGGACGTTTTTGACTCGCTCTGGGTCGGGCCTGCGCGCGGACAATTCAACAACCACTCCTGCCATCGCACGATTACGAAACGGAACCAGCACGCGGCTGCCCGCACAGACCGAGCTGGCCAGGCGTTCGGGAATCGCATACGTGAACAGCGAACGCAACGGGACCGGCAGAGCGACTTCGCAGTAATTGGCGGACATGCGGTTTGAGTAGCACAGGCTTCAGCCCGTGTGATTTTGATTTTAGTTTAGAACAGAAACCTGTTGAGAGCAGAAAAGGACAAGCCGGGTGGTGTTGCATCTCGCCGAGGCGGCGGAAGTCAAAACCAGACAGGCTGAAGCCTGTCCTACTAAACC
This sequence comes from Candidatus Acidiferrales bacterium, assembly GCA_050014735.1. GTDB lineage: Bacteria > Acidobacteriota > Terriglobia > Acidiferrales > UBA7541 > Palsa-360. The sequence goes on from JBEKCU010000192.1 coordinate 4,912, forward strand.
CGCGCTCACCGAGGTTTCCTGGGTTGCAAGCCCAGATGCGCCATCACTTTCTGCAAATCCTTCCAGACGTCAGATTTCGCGGCCGGATTGCGGAGTAAATAGGCCGGATGATACGTCGCCATCAGCTTGGTATTGCGGTAGTCGAACCAGTTGCCGCGAAATCGTGAGATGGAGTCCTTTGTTTTCAGCAATGCTTGCGCAGCGGTGCCGCCCAGGCACACGATCGCCTTTGGCGCGATCACGTCCAACTGGCGAAACAGATAGGGAGAGCACGTCGCGACTTCGTCATCCTCGGGCTTTCGGTTCTCCGGCGGTCGGCACTTTACGACGTTGCAGATGTAGACGTCTTCACGTTTCAATCCCATCGCCTCGATCATCTGCGTGAGCAATTTCCCGGCGCGCCCGACGAACGGCAAACCCTGGACATCTTCATCGTGTCCGGGCCCTTCGCCAACAAAGACAAGCTCCGCACGCGGGTTGCCAGCGCCGAAAACAATTTTATTCCGCTGCTTGTGCAACCGGCAGCGCATGCATTCTCCCAAATCCTCGCGGGTGCGATCGAGCGTGTCGCCTTCAACCCGATCCAGCACGTCGAGCAACGAAGGTCCCGCAACGCTCGGAAGTACGGGCAGAACGGGCGTGGACGCCGCGACGACCGGGGCAAAAGCGTTCAGTGCTGGCGGGGGCGCGGCATTCGCCTTTTTCGTCCGCTGCCGGATAACGCGCGTTCCCATAATCCTCCGGTCCGTATAAAAATCACCGAGATTCAAATCATCGAAATAGCGAAGCCACGCTTCCAATTTTTCGCGTCGTGTCTCTGGACGGAAGGAATCCATTGGGCAGGTCAGCGGGTACGCCGAGCTTCGGAGACTGGCACCGAAGCATGCGACGATGAATTCCGCAGCAGCAGTAATCGGTCGAGAATTCGATGGGCCGCGTCAATTTTTGGCATGCGCGGAAACGCCTTCTCGCTACCGTCGCGCCCATACAAAGTGATGACATTCGTGTCGTGATCGAATCCAGAGCCCTCGGCCGTCACGTCGTTGGCGACGATCAAATCGGCCTGCTTCGATTCCAGTTTGGCGCGAGCGTGCTCCGCCACATCGCCGGTTTCCGCTGCAAATCCGACGATTACCCGCTCGCCCTTGCCTCGGGCAACATCGGCCACGATGTCCGGAGTGGACACAAGCTCCAGCGATATGCGCTCGCTTGTGCGCTTCATTTTCCTGACTTGGGGCGCCACCGGGCGATAATCGGCCACGGCCGCCGCCATGATCAAAGCTGTGGCGTTCTGAAAACGATCGAGCACGGAGCGATGCATTTGTTCGGTGCTGCGCACGGAGACGAATTCAACGTTCTGGGGAGGATCGAGCCGCGTCGGCCCGCTGATCAAAATCACGCGCGCCCCGCGACGAACAGCCGCCTGCGCCAACGCATAACCCATTTTCCCGGAGGACCGATTGGTGAGATACCGCACGGGGTCCAGATCTTCACATGTGGGACCGGCAGTCACGACGATCGTTTCGTGCTTGAGATCGTGCTCGATTCCAAGGCTGCCGCACACGGCCTGCGCTATTGCATCAACACTTGCAAGGCGGCCCGCGCCGGTCATCCCGCAAGCCAGATAGCCTTCTTCCGGAGGTACCACGTGAACTCCACGCGAACGCAAAGTTTCGAGATTTTCTTGCGTAGCCGCGTGCTCCCACATGTTGACGTTCATGGCCGGAGCCACGACAACAGGCGCGGTCGTCGCCAGATAAAGCGTGGTCAGAAAGTCGTCGGAAATCCCGCGGGCCATCTTCGCGAGCACGTTTGCCGTTGCCGGGGCCACCACCAGCAAATCAATTCGCTGCGCGACCGCGATATGCTCGATGGCGCTTTCCACGTTGGCATCCGCGGACTCGCCGCCAAACATTTCAGTAATTACTTTTTGTCCCGTGAGGGCTGCAAAGGTGAGCGGCGTGATGAATTCCTGCGCGCTTTTGGTCATCACCACTTGAACTTCAATATCTTCTTGCTGGAGCCGGCGCACCAGTTCGGCGGCTTTATACGCCGCGACGCCTCCGGAAACCCCCAGTGCCACACGCATGAATGCCTCTTGGCCTTAATCCTTCCGCCGCTTGCTTTCCTTGTCGTCGGTTTCGCCGGGGATGATCGGCAATTGATATTCGAGCACACCCGCGTTCAATTCCTCGACGGCGACTCGAGTGGATTTATGAGAACGCGGATTCGCGATAAGAGGTGTCGCCCCTGACATCAGCTGCCTTGCCCGTCGCGCCGCAACCACGACGAACGCAAACTTGCTCTCCGGTGCCTGACTTTCGGCTGTCATCAGATCGTTATCCTCCAAAAGATTCCAGGATGTTTCTTGCGCGTTCACTCAGGCAACTGCGAAGACACCGCGCAGCAACTGTGATTGCCTGTACTTCGTTTCCGGCGCGCTCGACATCGTCGTTCACAACGAGAAAATCGTATTCCGTGTACCGCTGGATTTCGTGCTGGGCCCGTTTTAACCGCCGCTGAATCGCTTCCTCGGAATCCTGCCCGCGAGACCGTAACCGCCGCTCGAGTTCTTCCCTGGCCGGAGGCAGAATAAAAATCGCAACCGCCGTGGGCAATTTCTTCTTCACCTGCTCGGCGCCCTGCACGTCGATCTCAAGGACCAAATCCAGTCCCTTGCGTTTCGCCTCATCGAGCCATCGTCGAGGCGTCCCGTACCGATGCTTCCCGAAAACGCAGGCATATTCAAGAAACTCGCCCTGGCTGACCATCCGGTCGAATTCGTCTTCGGAAATGAAATCATACCATTTTCCGGCGCTTTCCGTGGCCCTGGGGGACCGCGTGGTGCAGGAAATCGAAAACATCGTGCCCGGCACTTCCAGCATCTTCAATACCAGCGTGGATTTTCCCGAGCCTGACGGTCCGGAAACGATGAACACCAACGGATGCTGTACCTGCTCGATCGTCATTCGACGTTCTGCGCCTGCTCTCGCAGTTTTTCGATGTCGGATTTAACTTCTAGCGCCAGACCTGTTATCGCCAGGCCCTCGGACTCGACGCCAGGCGTTTTGGACAGCAACGTGTTTGCCTCTCGCTGCATCTCCTGCAACAAGAAATCGAGCTTCTTTCCAGCTTCGCCGGCGGTGTCGAGCAGCTTTTGGAACTGTTCCACATGGCTGTGCAGCCGGGCAATCTCTTCGCTCACGTCGCTTCGCTCGGCCAGCAGGGCGGCTTCTTGCGCGAGTCGCGCTGGATCGAGTTGCACGCCTTTCAGTACCTCTTCGAGACGCGTGGCAAGCCGCCTCGCGAACGCAGGCCGCGCCTCTTCCGCAAGCCGCTCAATTTCAATCGTCCTTAACGAAATCCGCTGAAGAATTTCGTGCATCTCTGCCGCTAGCGCCTGCCCCTCGGAACCGCGCATCGTATCCAGCCGCTTGAGCGCTTGTTCGAGACATGCGTCCACGAGTTCACCAAGTTTCTCCTGCACGTCCTCATTCTGCAAGTCGCTGCCGCTTCCGGGAGCGGCTACCACGCCGGGCAACCGAAACAGAGCAATCAGGTCGGGCTCGCTTTGTATTTCGAATTCGCGCCGCAATTGCTCCGCGGCTTTCATGTAAGCCTGGGCAACTTCTCGATTCACTTCGACGGTGGAACCGCCGGAGGCCTCGTAGTAGACGTTCACATCCACATGGCCCCGCCGCAATCGGTTGCGGATAGCCTGCCGGATGCGCGATTCAAATATCTCGAAACCGTCCGGCATTCGCAGATGGAGGTCCAGGAAGCGATGATTCACGCTGCGCAGATTGATCCGCAGCGCGCTGCCTTCGCGCTCGGCGCGCGCCTGCGCGAAACCTGTCATCGAACGTATCCCAGTAGCAGCCATGGTGGCTTTCATCCTTCCACCTTTGGAGTGGGAACCGCAACGTCTTCCGTGTCCGCGAACTGCATTTCGTAGAGACGGGCATAGATTCCATTTCGCGTCAGCAATTCCTGATGCGTGCCGGTTTCGGCGATCGTCCCGTCCTCCAGCACAATAATTTTGTCGGCGCGGCGAATCGTGGAGAGACGGTGCGCGATCACAAACGCCGTGCGTCCCATCATGAGGTTGGAAAGCGCGCGCTGCACCAGCATTTCGGATTCCGAGTCCAGCTCCGACGTCGCTTCGTCGAGGATTAGTATTGGCG
>JBEKCU010000193.1:0-9042 GCA_050014735.1 Candidatus Acidiferrales bacterium
TTTACTTTTATGAGGCGGCTGCGACAAAGCCCGAACGTGTAAATCTTGAAGACGTCCGCAAAGGCCAATTCGAGGGCCTGCTCGAAGACGCTTTCCGCGACCCGGACCGTTCGCCCGACATTGGCGAGCCGCGGTTGCACGCGACCGCTGGCGCGGTCGCAGTTGGCGTGCGAAAACTTCTGATTGCCTACAACATCCATCTCAATACCAGCGATGTGTCCGTCGCAAAGCAGATTGCCAGGGCGATTCGCTTCTCCAGTGGCGGTTTGCGTTATGTAAAAGCAATCGGCCTGGATCTCAAGACTCGAGGCATCGCGCAAGTGTCGATCAACTTGACCGACTTCGAGCAAACGCCTCTGCATCGCGTGTTCGAAATGGTCAAACGCGAAGCCGAACGCCACGGCTGCGCCATAATCGGGAGCGAAATCATCGGCCTCATTCCGCGCAAGGCGATCGAGGCGTCAGCGGAGTATTATCTGCAATTTGAAAATTTCTCGCCCGCTCGGGTCCTGGAAGATCGCTTGGAAGCGGCAATGGAGACGCCGCAAGCCCCCGCGACTGTTAAACAAGAACCCGGAACGCTTATTCAGCGCGTGTTGACGTTGTTGACGGAAGCTGCGCGCAACCCGACTGAAGAAACCAGTTCCCAATCGCAGGCGGATCGGTCTTCGATTTTGTTTTTCGAACGGCGCGCCGAAGCATGTTTGGAAATGGCCCGGGCCGCGGCACAAATATTTGAACAATCGGTGCAACTCGAAACCACGCCCGCAACGTCTATGCTGTCAGACTTCAATATCATCCGGCGGATGGCGCTTGCCGCTGCCGATGGGGCGCTCGAAAATCTAGCAACTAGCCTCACGGCGATCGATGACTTGGAATTCGTTGGAAATATGAATGCCCAAGCCGCAGCCATTCAAGCCCGATTGAAACGCGGCACTCAGCAATACGATACTAAACCTCACGCTCCGAACCTAAGGAACGCGGCAAATCGAACGTTGGCAGGAGAAGACAGATGAAAGTTAAGAAAATTATTTGGACTTGCATTCTTATCGCACTGCTATCCGCAGTGCCGCGGGTGTCGCGCGCGGGTAGCCTTGGCTCGGACATTCTCAGCATGTTTCCCAAAGACTCCGGTGAATTGGCCTATGCCGATTTGAAGCAGGCTCGCCAATTTCCGTGGTTCACTCAGCTGAAGGAGCAGATGCTGCCTCCGAAATTCCGGGAGTTCGAAACGTTTCTCGCCTCAGCTGGAATCGACCCGAACTCACAAGTGACCGAGCTTGCGTGGGCGCTCGTGCCTGGCAAGACGGCTGACAGCGCCAGCGGATCGGTCCCGAGCACGGATCAGATTGTGGGAATCGCTCTGGGACAGTTTCAGCCCTCCAGTGCCGAGGCGTATTTCACTGCCAAGAAGCTGCCCATCGTGAAGATTCGAACCTTTTCGCTGTTTGCGTTCGGAGGAGGCAGCGGGCCCAACGACCTGTTTTTCTTTTTCATCGATTCTAATACCGCCGCGTTTGGACAGCGTCAACAGTTGGAAAAAATGATCGGTGTTCGTTACGGCGAAGCCCAAGGGCTGTATTCGAACACGGATTTTTCGGCGCTTGTCGATCAGGCCAATGGGAGCGGCACGGTCTGGGCTGTGTTGAATCCGGCCTATACGCGCCTTGCGATGCAGCAACTCGTTCCGGAAACCTCACAGTTCCCTGCCGCCGCCCAACTCACCGCCAAACTGAAAGCCATGACGATTAGCATCAAGGGTGGCAGCGGGGTCGACGCAAAATTCGAAGCCGTGTGCGGTTCCACTGACGACGCCAATACGTTCGCCGCTTTGCTGCAGGCCGGGCTGATGTATCGAAAATATCAGGTGGGAAACAAGAATCCGGAACTTGGCCAACTGCTCGATAGTGCTCAGATCGCGCCCGCCGGAGACCGGCTCGACCTTAAGCTTTCACTCACGGACGACCAGATGCAATCCTTGATCAGGCGCAATACCTTCGCCGTAACGATGTAGTTCTGGCCAAGGTGTCGAATAACGTAAACAGCCCGGCATGGTTTGCGTGGTTCGACAGTTCAGCGCTTAGGTTGCAGATATTTCACCAGCGTCGTCCGCGCTGTGCCTTGCTCGGTGTTGTAGAGCACGCGGTCGACTCGCAAGAGCAACTCCAAGCCGTTGAGCCCCTCAACGCCCCCGCCTTGGACGTCGGTGCCTGCGAAGGTTTCGAGGCCAATCGCCGGCATATTCTGCCCATGACAATGGATTCCAATCTCGATACGGTCGGGGAATGTTTCGAGGGTAACCTCGAGTCCGCGCTCCGGGTCGGTGAATTGAGAAAGCGCCTTCTGGCAGACGTCTTCGTAGGCCCCGGCAAATTCCCCGCACGCTTGCTCATCTAAACCAGCTTGCAAAGCCTGAAATCGAACGGCGCTGCGCATCATACTGACCAAAAGAGGATCACGATCCACACGAAATACAACTCGTACCGGCTCATCGGTCATTGGTATCCGCCACTCGAACTTCGCAAGCTTCCCGGCAATCGGGGCAATAGTATTGCCCATCCACGCAGAGGCGTACGCGTTCCTGGCCATGGCAATAGCAACAGTAGCGGCTGCATTGGCACTTGCTCTCCGGCAGATCGCATTGCGAACAGAGAACCGTGGTTTGCATATTTTCCTTCGGCTCTTGTCGAGACCGTTTGTGAAGACCCTGCGCTTCGACTCACAATGACTATAGCCAGCCCAACCGCCGGGGACAAGATGGAAGTAGCAAGGCCTGCAACGTTTAAACTACTCCACCCGAATGTTTCGCAAACGAAGCCAAGCTCCCCCACAATCGGAACAGTTCGCCAGTATATAAGCAACGTGAGGATCGTGTAGATCAAGAGTACAGTTTGAAGATATTACGGGTTCCCGTGCCATTTTGTGGTTTATCGGTCTCGGCTCCGTCGCAAAAAATTCCGAAAGCGCTTGGCCGGTCCATGTGCCGCTGTTTCTGCGTGAGATAAGAAAATTTATTGTCAATTATTTAGCATCCGCATTAGTATGTCTTTTTAGGCCGAGGGGGGATCGATGGCCATACTAGCCGCAGTGATTCTAACCACCTGGTCCTTGGTCGCGTTGATTGCGGGTCTGATCTTAGGAGCGTTGATCCGTAAGGCTGAACGCGTCAACCAAGATGAGTTCCTGTCAACTCTGTTCTCCAACCTGGAAGCGTTTCAGGCGTCCCGATTGCTGTAACCGAAGGCAAGTAGACCGCGCAGCCTGCTCACTCACGTTCTAGCTGCGCCCTCTCTCACACGTTAATCTAGGGAATCGTAAAAGTCCGAGGTTTTCTCGAACTCTGAATCGCCCGGTCGCACGATCCGTGCTTTCGCGGTCTTGAATGGTTCCTCCTGCGGAATTCGATCGAGCCAACGTTGATGGGACAGTTTTTCATGGTCGGAAAAATCCAGACGGACGATCAGTCGAATTTCCGACGGGGATTCGGGAATTGAAGTCGTACCAGGGCCTGCGTCCACTTCGCGCTTTGACTTTGTCTTCGACTTCCCCTTCGATTTGGAACCTTCGTCGATTTCCTTCGCCGACAGATTCGGTTCGGCCTCTTGTTCTGCTTCCGGCTCTTTACGGTCAAATTTAAGTTGCAGTTTCTTATCGAGCCGGAATCCCTGTTTCCACGCATCTACCTTGTGACGGGCCTGTTGGGCAACATCCTCATTGCCGCCAAAGTTAAACACCAGAAAAGAATATGCCATGCGTTGATATTGGCGGGAGCGGCCCCGCGTGTCAAGCCGGTTGCGGGCGATCGCTTGTGTTGGCAGTTGTACTGAGCCGCGGACTTGGGGTATGGTTAGAAAACGAAACTTTATGAGCCTGTGGCAAATTGCGAGAAGGTTCTTGGTAGCAGCCTCGCTGTTGGCGCTAATAGCGACAAGTATCCCTGGCCTGACCGAAGCGCTGGCTGCTTCCAACTTGGCAGAGTGTTGCAATTCCATTTGCTGCCCCTTACACCACCGTCAGAGCGGTGGAGTGCAAAAAAACAAGAGCAATTGCGGTGGAATGGGTGTCCCCGGACAAAATGATTGCTCGATGAGAACGTGCGATCCAACTCCCATCTCGGTGGTCAGCGCCGCACCATTCGTGCTGGCGCCACCGATTGCACTGCAAGCACCGGCAGGCACGCAACTCACTCCGATTCAAACGCCTGAAATCGTTCTCTTCATCGTAAGCATTCCGTCGACTCCGCCTCCTCGAATCTCCCCCAGCTAAACCCTTAGCAGGATTTTAAGTAGCAAATTCTGCCGTCCATGCGTTGGTTTATGCGGTGAAGTTCGGATTCTCATATTAAATGGGGGAGCAAATGAGCTTCAGAATGCGTTTAGGCGTTTCAGGACTAATTTTTGTCCTTATTTTGTGCGGGGCAAGCCTCGTGTCCTCGCCGGCGCGAGCGGAGATTTTCGGTACAGTGCATGGCATCGTTCATGATCCCCAGCACCGTCCCGTTCAGGACGCGGCGGTCGATCTGAAGGCGCAGCATTCGGATTGGATACAACATCAGAAAACGAATGGAGACGGAGTATTCGACTTCAGCGCTGTGCCTCTGGGCGAATACACGGTGACGGTCACCGTTAGCGGCTTTCAACAATCACAGCAAGATGTCATCGTAGGGTCCAGTACGAGCCCGGTATTGCATCTTCAACTAGAGTTAGCAGGTCTTACGGAAAAAACCGTTGTGACAGGCGAACCAGTTGCAGCAACCATGGACTCGGTCACGCCCATCGCGCTTCTGAGCCGCCAGGATATTCAGGACACTCCTGGCGCCGATCGCACGAACGCTCTGCAAATGATCACCGACTATGTGCCGGCTACTTATGTGACCCACGACATGCTGCACATGCGCGGAGGCCATCAGGTGGAATGGCTGATCGATGGCATCCCCATTCCCAACACCAATATCGCCGCCAATCTGGCCCCGCAGATTGACCCGAAGGACATCGATTATCTCGAGGCTCAAAGAGGCAGCTACGACGCCGCGTACGGAGACCGCACATACGGCATCTTCAACATTGTGCCGCGAACCGGTTTTGAACGCGACAAGGAATGCGATCTCGTCACCACTCTTGGAAATTTCTATCAAACCAACGACCAAATCAGTTGCGGCGGACACACGCAGCGATTTGCTTACTATGTCAGCGCAAACGGAAATCGAAGCAATTACGGACTTCAGGCCCCGATTGCACAGGTTTTTCACGACGCGGAGAACGGCTACGGGGGATTCGCTTCGCTTATTTACAATCCTGATTCCAAGAATCAATTTCGGCTGGTCACCTCGCTGCGGGAGGATTACTACCAGATCCCCTACGACCCCGACCCTAATTCTTTCGGAAATTCGCAATACCAAAGTTACGGACTGCGTGATGGCGAGCATGAGACTGACGGCTACATCGCTTTTTCATGGGTCCACACATTCAACCCTGATATGCTGCTTACGGTTTCCCCCTTTTATCACTACAACGGCGCCAACTACCAGGGCGGCGCGAACGATTACCCCGCTATCTCCAACGCGATTCAGAACGCCAATTACGGCGGCTTGCAAGCCACCTTTGACGCGAACGTGTGGAGAAACGAGATTCAGGCCGGCGTGTACGGCTTCGGCCAGCACCAGTACAACTTCTTCGGCAACCAATTCACGGACGGAACTCAAAACTTTCCGTCCTCTTCCGTAGGCGTAACCGGAGGGCTTGCCAGCGTATACATCAACGACAAATTCAAAGCGACCTCGTGGCTGACCTTGATTGCCGGCCTTCGCGAAACACACTTTACGGCGGACATCGTGGAGGATGCGACAGACCCTCGCTTAGGTGTGGACGTGAAAATTCCATATCTAAACTGGGTCCTCCGCGCCTTCTACGGTGACTATTACCAGGCTCCGCCGCTCGTGACGGCCACCGGTTCACTTTCCGATTTGGCAGTCAGCCAGGGGTTCTCTTTCGCCCCCCTGCACGGCGAGCGGGATGAAGAACACCAGTTCGGTATCACCATTCCCTATCGCGGCTGGGACCTTGACGCCGATACTTACAAAACACGGGCGACGAATTGGCTGGATCATAATAATATTGGAGAATCGAATCTTTTTTGGCCGATCACGTGGGATGCGGCCTTGATTCAAGGCTGGGAACTTACGTTGCGATCCCCCCGCCTTTGGCATCGCGGCCGGTTTCACCTTGCCTATGCGAATCAGATCGCCCAGGCAACTTCACCTATCACTGGAGGCTTGCTCTTCGACGTAGCACCAGGATATGGACCGGTCGACCACGATCAGCGAAACACACTGAACCTGGGATTCAATGCAAGTCTCCCTTGGCGGATATCCGCTTCGACAAACGTATACTACGGATCGGGATTCCTTAACGGGCAACAAGGGGTTCCCGGCGCGCCATTTATCAACGACGAGTATCTGCCGGGCCACACCACGTTCGATCTTTCGCTCGCGAAAAGCTTTGCGGAAAAATACTCTGTTTCCGTGACCGCGCTAAACGTGGCCAACCGGCGTGTAGAGCTGGACAACAGCCTGACATTCGGCGGATTCCATTGGAATGACCCAAGGCAAGTCTATGTGGAATTTCGTTACCGGTTCAAATACTAGGAATAGAATGATTTTGGGAACTTCAACGGCACGAGCGACCAGGACAGTTCCCGAGGATCATCTTCCTGGAAAGATCGCTGAAAGGAAGCCTGCCAACTTGACGACGAAACGAATCGAATACCGCTTGCCCGGATTCATTCTCGTTGCATGTGCCTCCTTGATCCTTTTAAGCTGCAAGAATTCGCCGACCACTTACACCTTGACTGGGCGTGTCATTAGCAAACAACCCGGCACTCAGCAACTCATCATCGACAACGACAACATCCCGGGATTCATGGCAGCAATGACGATGCCGTACACGGTGAAGGACCCGGACGGGTTTCTGCGGGTCCAGCCGGCGGATGTCATTCGGGCAGATGTGATTGTGGAACAGCCGGGCAAGTTTTGGCTGGAGCACCTGTCCGTTATCGGCAAGGCAGCAGGTCGAGCGATTGCCGAAGGGCCTGCGCCGCAAGCAGTCCTGATTGGCGACAAGGTTCCCGATGTCCCGATGGTCAATCAGGACGGCAAAACCGTGCATTTCTCCCAATTTAAAGGCGAGTCCGTTCTTCTGACACTGATTTACACCCGCTGCCCATTTCCGGATTACTGTCCGCTGCTGACCAGGCAATTCGCCACTATCCAAAAGGAGTTGGCGAAAAAACCCGACGACTATAAAAAAACCCACTTGATCAGTATTACGCTGGATCCGACTTACGACAAACCGCCGGTTCTGCGAGAATATGGATTGTCCAACATGGATCACGATCCGAAGGGCTTCGAGCATTGGGATTTCGTTTCCACGACTCCGGAAGATCTCCAAAAACTCACGGACAGTTTCGGTCTCGCCCTGTCTCAGCAAGACGGCCAGATCTCACATAGCATGAACACGATCTTGCTCTCCGCCGATGGAACAGTCGCGGATATGTGGCCCGGCAACGAGTGGCAGACGTCCGAGGTTCTCGCCGTCATGCGCCACGCTTCGGCATTAAGCAAATAGCACTGTTCTTGAAGCGGTTGAACACAAATCATGGTGGGTAGGCAAACCCAACGAGGATCGAGGCGGTAACACTCGGGACGAAACGAATAAAGGAGCCGCGAATAGATCGCGACTCCTTTATTTTTTCCTGCTCTGAGAAAAAGAAAATCTATGGGATCGTGGCGGACACTTGAACTGAGTATGTACTTTCCTCGTTCGATGAATTAACGGCAGTCACGACGTAATAGTACGTTTGCCCCGCCTGGACGGTGGTATCGGTGTACGCGGTTGACGCCACTGGAGCCGATGTCAGCTTCGTATAAGGACCACCGGATGCGGTGCCCGAATAGGTGTTGTATCCGACCACTGTCGATGTGCTGGCAGTCCAGGTCAAAGCAACGGAGTGATTCACGACAGCAACTCCTGTGCCGGCAAGCGCGATGGTGTCCGGTGAATTGGTGGCGTTGCTGGCCACCGCTACGCTGCCCGTCACATTACCCGCTGCTGAAGGACTGAATGTAGCCGTCAGAGTGGCGGTCTGTCCCGGACTAAGCATGAGTCCGCTCGAAACGCCCGTCACATTGAATCCTGCTCCTGCGATCGTGACATTCGAAATCGTAATGGTGGAACTCCCTGCGTTGGTTAGCGTCACTGTCTGATTACCGTTGCTGGATACGTTTACGTTGCCGAAGCTTAAGCTTGTCGAGCTGGAATTCAGTAGCGATGTAGATGCCGTGACTGTAAGTGTGGCGGCATCGCTGGTCGCATTGCCCGCGCTGTTGCTCACCGTAACGCTGAACTTCGCATTATTGTCCGCGGTGGTTTCCGCCGGCGTTGTGTATGTGGAAGACGATGCCCCGCCGATCGCGGCGCCATTCTTGCTCCACTGATAGGTCAGGGGCGTTGTGCCCGCTGCCGTTACCGTGAATGCGGCGGTATTGCCCGCGATTACGCTTTGGCTTGCTGGTTGCGTCGATATCGCCGGGGCGACCGCTACCGCATTCACCGTCAGCGTTGCGGGGTTGCTGGTCGCAGTGCCCGCCGCGTTCGTCACGACGACCGTGAATTGTGCCTTGTTATCCGAAGTTGTTTCCGCCGGCGTTGTGTATGTGGAAGACGTTGCCCCGCCGATCGCGGCGCCATTTTTGTTCCACTGATAAGTCAGGGGCGTTGTCCCGGTGGCCGCCACATTGAACGTGGCAGTCTGTCCGGCATTCAGGGTCTGGCTGGATGGCTGCGTTGTGATCGCCGGCGCCACTGCGGCAGGATTCACTGTCAGAACGGCCGGATTGCTGGCGGCGTTGCCTGCAGAATTCGTAACCGTCACGGTGAACAGCGCCTGGTTATCGGTCATGGTTTCGGCGGCCGTTGTGTAGGCGGAAGACGTCGCTCCGCTGAGTGCGCCACCGTTCTTGCTCCATTGAAACGTCATGGGCGATGT
>JBEKCU010000194.1:0-13565 GCA_050014735.1 Candidatus Acidiferrales bacterium
CTCAATTGCCTGCTTAACCCTCTGGTTTGATATCGAACTGATATTTATTGGCAGGGACATCCAAGCCTATCCTGCCCCATGTCTCCGCTGGCAAAAAATCCTCCGCGGTACTAGAATCCACCACAATCATGAGCAAACACACCGCACGGCGTGATTTTCTGAAGTTCCTTGCTGCAAGTCCCTACGTCGCTGCTCTTGGAGGAGTGACTTCCTTTCTCCGACACAGCAGTCTCGCGCAGCGCTCGGATATCAACGTCATCTCCGCGCCTGCCGAAGCGCTTAATGTGTTCGATCTTGAGGAGGTCGCGCATCGCAACGTTCCGCCCGGCCACTGGGCGTTCATGTCAAGCGGTGTCGATGACGACGCTACGATTGCCATCAATCGCGAAGGGTTCAAGCATATCGAGCTGCGCCCCCGCCGTTTGCGCGACGCTACGAAAGTGGACATGACCGTCAATCTCTTCGGGACCACGTACTCCAGCCCGATCTTCACTTGCCCTACCGCCAGCCAGAAATCGTTTCATCCCGATGGTGAAGTGGCCGTTGCGAGGGCAGCCAAAGCGCGCGGAACGCTGCAATTTCTTTCGACGGCAACGTCAACGCCGATTGAAGAAGTGAATGCGGCGCTGGGCCGTCCGGTCTGGTATCAGGTGTACGCGATGCATACCTGGGAGGGGAACGAAAAGCTTTTGCGACGCGTGGAAGCTGCCGGAAGCACGGTGATCGCGCTCACCGTGGACACCGCCGGGAGCGGCCATACCGAAACCTATTTGCGAACTCGTCCGAAAGATTTGCGCGTGTGCGCGGAGTGTCACGATGTGAAGGGCGAAGACGTGCAGGTCAGGAACCATCCGATGCGGGACGGCATGGACCCAGCGGGAGCCATGCCAGTGCCGCTGGACTGGGCGCTGGTCGATCGCATGCGGAAATTTTGGAAAGGGAAATTTCTCATCAAGGGTTTGACCACGCGCGAAGACGCGCGGCTCGCCATCGAACACGGGATCGACGGCATCCTCGTCTCGAATCACGGAGGGCGCGTCCTCGATGGATTGCAGGCGACTATTGAAGCGCTTCCGGATGTGGTCGACGAAGTGAAGGGCCGCATTCCCGTGTTTGTCGACAGCGGTTTCCGCCGCGGCACGGATGTTTTTAAGGCGCTCGCATTGGGTGCTACCGCCGTGGGAATCGGCCGTCCGATGTTGTGGGGATTGGGAGCGTTCGGCCAGCAGGGAGTGGAACGCGTCCTGGAAATTCTTCAGGGCGAGTTGAAACTTGTGATGGGCAATTGCGGCACGCGAACAGTCGCCGACATCACGCGCGCCTACGTCGCGTTGCCCGATAGGAAGAGTTAGAGCGTATCGACGGCGGAAATTGAATGTGCCGCCAGAGTGTGATTCCGAACGGAGCCAGTGGAGCAGGCTTCAGCCTGTTCCACTAAAGCCGGGCTGATTTAGCGGGCTTTATGTCATGGCTAAAGCCACGACCCACAAAAATTGGCAAGTTCTCACTCAAACGCTGTACTCCATGGAGGTATAAGGAATTGAAATGCATCCTCGTTGGACTGTTTTTTGTAGCCTCACTTGCGTATGGCGCCGATAAGCTCACCGCGCCGGAACTGATCGCGCTTACCAAGGGCAATCCCGCGAAATTGCAGGAGGCTCTGGTGGCTACCCTGGGTGCGGATGCCATCAAGAAGGGTACGGCTGTGCTCGGGCACGGTCCCGACTTCATCTTCGCGGTTGCGTCTAGCTCGCGCCCGGTTCTAATGCTGGATGAAGAGGCGGGTCCGCCAATGAAGCAGATTCCCAAAAGCGATATCTGGTATGGAGTGGGAAAATTCTCTGTCGGGACCGGCCATCAATTCGAGTACCGCATCGATGGCAAGCCGTTCGGGGGATCGAAAGACGTCCCGGCATACGGACCTGAATCGTATCTCAAGCCTGGCGTCCCGATGGGCACGTTGACTGAAATGCGAGTCCACACAAGCAAGGTCTACCCCGGCATGCTGACCAACTACTGGATCTACCAGCCTGCCGAGTATGAGCCGAAAACGCCTGCCGCCCTGATGGTAGTTCAGGACGGCCAGGACGATATCTATCGTGACCGGGATGCGCACCGCCTGTTGGACGTTCTGGATAACCTGATTTATGAGAAAAAAATCCCGGTGCTGATAGTATTGCTGGTTCAGCCGGGAATTGTGAAGGAAGGTACGCCCATTTTTGACGAGCTGCACAATATGATTGCCAACGCCGCTCCGCGCTACATCGCGCCTCCTCGCGCCGGCGTGCCTGCTCCTCCTCCCCAATCCCCCGAACAGCGAACGATGCGCAGCGTGGAATACGATACGGTTTCGGACCGTTACTCCCGATTCCTGAATGACGATATTCTGCCCGACGTCATCTATTCGAAATATAACGTTCGCAGGGACGCATATAGCCGCGCCCTCCATGGCCAGTCGTCTGGAGGGATTGCCGCGTTCAATATCGCCTGGCAGCATCCCGAGCAGTTCAGCCGTGTGGTCTCCTGGATCGGCAGCTTCCAGCCCATTCAGATGGTGCCGAATTACGGCGGCCAAGCCTTCCCTGCCATGGTGGCCCGCGACGCCGGTAAGAGGAACATCCGCGTGTGGCTACAGGACGGCGCCGACGACATGGGCGCATGGCCGCTGCAAAACATCGAAATGGCGAACGCGTTGAAGCAGCGAGATTACGATTTCCATTTCAGCTTCGGCGTGGGCACGCACAACTCGGCCCAGGGCAGCGCAGAGTGGCCCGAGACGCTGACTTGGCTATGGCGCGGTTACGATCCCGCTACGACCGAGCAGGTCTACGAACCTGATCCGAAGGAGGCGGACAAACCACTATTCCGAGTCAGGATTTACGACCGGGAGCATGGGCCGGAGTTTTAGAATTTCGTTTGAAGGGTTGGGCAACGTCCTCCGCGTACGAATGGTCAAACGTCTAAATCTGCAACAAACGAAGGCTTTGATGCCCGAGAGCCGGGGCCACAGGCTCTATCGGTTTAATTCCCGGAATTCCAGCCTCTACTTACTGCTGCAACCCGGAGTTTGGTCCAGAAGGGTGACGAATCGAATTCGTTACCGAAGAACCGAAGCTGAGTTCCATCGGCCGCATATTCGAAACTGTACGCGGGCGAGCACGGCATCTCGATCTTGTGGCCCGGCCGGACCTCAAGAAAAGTGATCGAATAGCGGTCCGACTTCGCCCACGACTTGGACGTGATCGAATTGCGGTCCGAAGACACCCAATCTTGTCCCACCTCGATTCCGGGTTGGTTTGCTTGAAGCAAGTAGAGTCTTATATACGGGATCGTGTATGTTCCGACATAACAACCCGTCCCTCCCTGGATCGTAATTGCATTCGCCATCGACTGCATTTGGATTTCCTTGGCCCGCAAAGCACGGGCGCTGCCGGGCACGTTGGGTGACATAAGAAGGAGGCCGGAATTCGCCGGTAACGACACGAAATTGAGCATGACCGCGACCGCCGCAACAATAGCTGCTGTCTTGTAGCCATAGGCCGCCACCCAGCCGAAAATTCCCATCCAGAGCAGAGCCAGCGTGAACAAAGCAACATGACGCGGTTCATTTCCGGCGATCAAAATCCAAAACACCCAGCCGGGCAGGCACCAGGTTAAAATCCAAAGCAGCCAGCGCGCAAGCTGCTCTCCGCTAAACGCACGCGTCACGAGCACAACGCCGATGATCGCGAACAGGAACAGCACGGGGCCTAGCGCCGTCACGATTGGCACCGCTTGTTTGACAGCGCCCAGAACTGTCTGTGCCGCCAGGTTCTCGCGCACCGATCCCGTAGTTTGCGTTTGCAATTGATGGAGGGAGGCGCCAAGAATTGCCGCGCGCCCGAACAAGAAGGCCATCGACGCAGCGGCTAGCATCGCCGCCGTCAATAGGAGGCGGTTCACGGTGTCCCTATCCCACCGAGCACGGAACAGCAGCAGCCCTACGAATGCTGGAAATAGCAGGACCGTATCGATCTTCACCAGCAGCCCCGCTGTGAGCAAAGCTGTGCTAATCGCGATCCACAAGGCCGAGCGAGCAATCACCATTCCCTGCAGATAGGCGTAAAGCGCCGCCACGGCGAGAGCGGCCGATAAAGCCTGGGGGTGCGGCTGTATCCCCATCCACCAAATCGCCGGAGAGACAAGGAACAACAACGAGCAGATCTGCCCGGTACCATCGCCCACGACATAACGGCCGATCTCGTAAACAGCAGCAGCCAACAAAACCGATGCGCAAAGACTCACAATGCTAAGCATCAACGCGTAGCTCTGCACCGACCTATGAGTGATCCTGGCCAACTGACCTCCCAACCAATAATAGCCAGCCGAGAGAGCGCGTGCGTATACCAGCGGATTATCGCGATCGCCAATCACCCATAAATGCAGGCCGATTATGTATCTGGAACTGTCCGGTTGGCCTTCAAACTTACCGATCAGTGGAATCCGCGTCGCCAGTACAAACGCGAGCAGCAATCCATGTCCTGACATCCGGCAACTCGAACTCGAAGTCGCGGCCTGCCAGTCTGCTCTTCTGGGGCGACCGCAATTATCGTTCGTCATGCACTCTTCTTATATACCAACACCCCTCGGGCATGGCCTGATTATTTCATCCGCTCAATTTTCAGGCACCGGAGGCCGCCATATCAGCCCTTGCTCAGATAGACCTAAACGGAAGACCGAAGGTCCGGGCCATTTCTTGGAGTGCCGGGTGAGCCACTCTTTGTGGGTTTCAAACGGTGGGGTACGGATTCCTGAAACGACGGAAAGCGATGCGATTAGCGGAAATTCAGGTCCGAGAGACCCCTACTTGCATCAACCGCGAGGAGAGGGTGCCCAGCACCCGGCAATTACGGCGCGAAGTAGCCGAAGATATCGAGCACCAATTGCGTTGGGTTTGCCGCGAAGAGGCTGATCAGCTCATTGGTTGTGGGCACAATCGCCAGATTTGAGGTCGCTGTTTGATCGATTGCACTTACTGTCGCGGCCAAAGGCTGCGCCGTCCCTTGCGGCCACAAGGTTAAGTACCCCAGCGGTGCGGAGGGCACGACCGTGGCGTTGAGCACATAGGCTTGCGCCCCAGTCGGCACACCGCAGGCGCTGGCCTGGATGTTCGCGTCCAGCTCTCCGCTGAACGCCTGCGCCGTCTGGGCATCCGACAGCTGCCGCGTGTCCAGCACCCGGCACGGCGGCAACGTATACAGAGACAACCCTCCCGTCCCCGCCGGGGCGAAGTACCCGTTAACATCAATAATTAAGTCCGTGTTGTTGCTGGCATAAACGTCGATCGAGCCGTTTGTTCCCGCCGGCATGATCGCCGCATTCGACGTGACCGTCCCAGTCGTCGAACTCAAATTCGCGGTCCCTGGCTGCGTCTGCCCGGCCGGCCACGCAGTCAGGTACCCCAGCGGTTCCTGCGGCACCGCCGTGAGGTTCAGCGAATACGCCTGGGCAGTCGCTGGCAAATTGCAGGGACTGGTGGGCAACGGAAACGTACGGCTGGTGTTTCCTGTCAAAGAAGGCCCCGCCAGTGGCCCGTTCGGTCCGTTCGTGGGACGCGTATCCACCACCCGGCAAGGCGTTACCGGGTAGAACTGCAGTGCTGAGGGATCGGTGGTGAAGTACCCATTGATGTCCAGCACGACGTCGGTTGTATTCGAGGCGTAGACGCTAATCGCGCCATTTGCACCGGCTGGAACAATCGCCGCGTTGGACCTGACCCGGCCATCGACCGAACTGACGATAGCCGCCACGGGCTGCGCCTGTCCCGTCGGCCAGAGCGTCAGGAACCCTAACGGACTTGACGGAATCACAGCGACATTGAGCGAGTAGGCGGCTGCCGCCGGAGGAATATTGCACGTGGAGCTTTGCGGAATAGTGAAGCTACGCGACGTCCCGCCAGTAATCGAGGGCCCCGCGAATGGACCAATCGGAGTGGTGCGTGTATCCGCTAACCGGCAGGGAGCGACCGCGACGTAACGCAGCGCCACGCCTGTGACGGGCGCAACGCTTCCACTGTTCACCGTGAACGCGACGGCGTTCGATGCTCCTGCGCCGGGATTTGCAACAGTGACCTGGTTCCAGCCGGCGGACGCGATATCCTCCGCTGCAATCAGGGTAGTCAGCTGAGTCGCGCTGGTGAACGTCATTGTCCGCGGACTTCCGTTGAAGTTCACCGTCGCTCCGGGTGCGAAACTGATTCCATTCACGGTGAGAGTGAACCCAGATCCCCCTGCTGTTACGCTTGCGGGAGACAAACTTGAAACAATTGGCGGAACGGCCACGCCAGTACCCTGAAGCCCAACGGTGACAGGGTTGACGTCCGACATGATTGTCAACGTTCCGGTGGCGTTACCCGGCGCCACGGGCATGAAGTTCACCGTCACGGAGCAGGATGCCAAAATTGCCAAAGTAGACGGACAAGAATTACTTAAAGCGAACCCCGCGCCAGAAACTCCTACGGACAGATTGCTCAGGACAAACGTCCCGGAATTGCCGATCGTCAGCATCTTCGCCACCGTCGAATTCACCGGCACGTTCCCGTAGTCTAGCGACGTTGAGCTGACGGACACGATCGGGTAGGGGCCCGGGACCGAAGTCAAGGCAACGGAAGTGGGGGAATTCAAAGCGTTCGACGAGATCGTAAGGGTCGCCGATTCAGAGTAAAAACTCGAAGGAGTGTAGGCCACCGTTACCGTGCACGAATTCAGTGGCGCGACGGAGGTGCAATTGTTCGTCTGCGAGAAATCCGCGCCGTTCGTACCCGAGATGGAAAATTGGCTGAGTGTAAGAGATTGGTTTCCGGTATTCATTACCGTCAACGGCAGCGTCGAAGTTCCCCCGAGCGCGGTAGACGGGAATGTGAGGGAGTTTGAGGTGGACACCATGGAACCGCTTAGTATCTTGTATACGGTTGCCGTCCCAGACTCTGTTTGCGCCGCGAAGCCGCCCGCCAGTGTCGCCGTTAAACCAGTCCAGGTCCAGGCTGGCTCCCCACGGCTTAGTGGAACCGATATCAGAGTGCCCAGCTGCCAATTCCCGTTACCGTTCAAGTCTTGCAGAATCTGTATGCTTGGGTTATCGAGAACAATGGCAAGACTGTCGCCGTCAAATATGGCGATACCGAGGGGTTCACTCCCCACCGGAAAACTGACAGGCGACGCGAGCGTGCCCCCAGCTCCTAATTGTTGAATATAGATGTTTGTTAGGTCGTGACTTACCAGAAACGCTGTATTCGTCTTGGGCGCGATGGCAAAGCCCATTGCAACCGCCGTCGGAATAACGGAAGGGGTGTTCGTCCAGGCGTTATTGGCATAGGACCACAGGGAAATACTGCCCGGCGGTAGAGGTCCCGGTGGCTGGGGCACAACGGGGTTTTCTATCGCGACGGAGGAGCCAATTGCCAGACCGGCGTATCCCGTTCCAAGGCCGGCGGGCCCGGGCGATAGCGTCCCGGCGTTGTTCCGATAAACCCGCGCGAAATCTTGAGAACCTGAAATCACGGCAACGTCTATCCCTGCGTCGCCAAGCAGATTCGGAATTACGAGTATGCTCGTTGGAACGCCCTGAATAATTACGGTCTGCGTCAGCGTGAAGAGGCAATTTGAGGACGAATAGACATTCACGATTCCCTGGCTTCCGAGAATAATATAATCCGACGCATTGGGATTGAGTTTCGCCGAGGAGTAACTGAAGACCGGCGGATTCTGCACCGAGGAAATAATTGGGCTCATATCGTAGAGCCCGCCATGCGATGGGATGCAGTTGACGTTCCCGGATGTGTCCACGCTCACAAGGTCTCCGCCACCGTCGCCATCGAAATCCCCAGCGATCACTTGCAGATTTCCGTTATCGGTGACCGTTGTGGATGAAATCGTTTGAGCCGTGGATACGAACGGGAATCCCAGAATGGCGAGCAGTATCAAACCCTTGCGCATGTCATCTCCCAAGCACGCACGGAACCCGAAGTAAATGAGTATAGGTATCTAGTTTCTCATACCCGGAGACTGAGTCTTTTTAACCTTACGGTTAGCGTTCTTGAGGGTAATGGGGTGAACTGTCCGAAGTTTTGAAAAGTCGTATCGCAACGTATGGTCCGGCTTCGAATACCGCACCCTTCGTGGGTTTCAAAGGGTGCGGATTTAGATTTCTGAAACGACGGCAAGTAATGCGACGCGGCGGGATTCAGCCGTGAGATTCCACTCCCTTGCATGAGCAGCAAGGAGGGATCGCCAGGCGTTCTTCGTTGATTCTCGTCACGTCTTCAATAAAAACATGCAGTGCTATATACTGCGCCCATGACCAACATGTACAAACGCTCAATGTTGCCACGTTACTTCTTTGGGGCCACCGTTGCGGCAACAATCATGATAGTGATATTTAGCGCAGGGGTAGGAGCGCGAGCGCAGGATCAAAAACCGCCCGACCCTGACGACGTGGCCGAGGGCATGAGGCTCTTTACGCAAAAAGGAAACTGCCAGGCGTGTCATGGCTGGGCGGGCGACGGCCGCAAGATGGACAGCCAAATGCCCAACGGCGCCAACTTGCGTGAAACGAAACTCAATCGCACCGGCATTGTGTTGACCATCAAGTGCGGGCGGCTCAACTCGCAAATGCCGGCGTTCGACAAGTTTGCCTATAGCGACGGGCGCTGCTACGGTAAGACGCAGGCGGACCTGAAATCGTACCCGACCCACATGCCCGATCCTCCGGCGACGCTGCAACCGCGCGAGATCGAACTGATTGCCGACTTCTTATTCGCGAAGGTGATCGGCAAAGGGCCGATGGATCATGCCAAGTGCGTCGAATTCTGGGGCTCGGAAACCGACGCCTGCAAGGATTTCCCCAAATAGCGTTCCGCCGGAAAATCAATCCAGCGCAAAGACGAACAGGTAGCTGGAATCTTGAAAGTCGTCGAATTTCTTGGGATGCAGATGCCGGCCGCTGGCCTGTACCGCAAGATACTGTTTCGTTCCGATCGAATATGTCACCGGCGCGCCCTTCAGCGCGCTGCCCACGTTAAACCGCCAGAGTTGCTCGAGCGTGTCGTCGTTATATGCCACTACCCAGCCGTCCTGCAGCGCGGTAAAAACCAAGCCGCCCGCTGTGTCCGTGGCGCCCGATCGAATTTCGATGTCCGTGACAGCTTTCGCAACGACCTTGTGGGCAATCGTGTCGAAGGCGGTCACCGAGCCGTAGTAAAGGTCGCTGCTATAGGTGCGTTTCTGGCTGTTCTTCTGGTCGATGCCGCCATTGGGCGAAAGGTACGCCACCGCCGCGCCGTTCTGCGAGAAGCAGCCTTCGATGCCCACGCCGTAGGCGATGTGCTTGACCGGGTTATAAGCGGTGGGCTGGTGGGCGATGCCGCCATGAAAGGTCGGGCAGGTTCGCTTCTCGGGGTCGCCGCGCAGAGTTCGCGCCACAGGGTCGTAGACTTGGATGTCCAGCTTCGGATCGTATTCGATCGGCTTGCCGGTCTCCGGATTGAGGCCCTTGGTCCAGTTCAGATCGTTGACGTACTGAGCGCCCTTGATGAATTTTCCGTTCGTGCGATCCAGGGAATAGAAAAACCCGTTTCGGCCGAAGTGGCTGACGACCTTGCGCATCTGTCCGTTGATGATGGTGTCATAGAGCATGTGGACACCGACTTCGTCGTAGTCCCACGAATCGTTCGGTGTGTATTGGTAATACCACGCCAGCTTGCCGGTATCGATATTGAGTGCGATCGCCGAGTCGGTGTAGAGGTTGTCACCGGGACGCGCCTGGGGATCGTATTGCGGCACCGGGTTTCCTGTGCCCCAGATGGTTAGCCTTGTCGCGGGATCGTAGGAGCCGGTCTGCCAGATTCCTCCGCCGCCGGTTTTCCAGGCATTATTCTTATCCTTCCAGGTTTCGCTGCCCGGATCGCCGGGTTTGGGTATCACATAAAATCGCCATAGCTCGTTGCCCGTTCGCGCATCCAGCGCCGCGATCCATCCTCGAGTTCCGGCGTCTCCCGCCCCGTTCGAGATGAGGACCTTCCCTTCCACGGCGAGCGGCGCGGTAACGAACCGTTCGCGTGTGCCGAATTCGTTGGTCGAGGCCAGCACCTTGTCCCACAAAATTTCGCCCGTGTCGCGCTTAAGCGCGATGACGCGGCCGTCGGGAAGATTCGCGAAGACCAGGTCCTCCCACAACGCCAGGCCCCGTGTGCGCGGAAAGTTGCCCGCGTGCTTCACGCCGGGATCGGTGACCCAGACGAACTGGCCTCGGTTGGGATCGCGCGCGTCGATTTTATAAACCGTGCCCCAGCCGTCGGTCGTGTACATGAAGCCGTTGTCGATCAGCGGATTCACTTCGTTTTCCGGGCCGTTCTGCCCGATGTCCTGCATGCCGCCGAGCGCCAGCGCCCAGACCATCCGCATGTTCTTGACGTTTTCCCGGTTGATCTGAGAAAGCTTGGAGTACCGGGTCGCGCCGTAATCGCCGTTCATCATCAGCCAGTTTTGCGGCTCATTCTGCGCGTTGATCAAGCGGTCCTTGTTGACCGTCATGTTGTACTGCGCAAACGCCGCAGCAGCGAGGGCAGCCACTAACGAACAGGCGAGCGTTAAGATTCTCAAAGGTTTCTGCACGCTAAGTTGCATGGTGGTCTCCTTCTGTTGAGGCAGAGGATAGAGATTAAAGCGGCGCGGGTCAAGCGATACATGTTGTTTTTTCGGAAGGTTATTGCCCATGGCACCACACACACGTCTACCGTACTCTTCGTCGGTGGATCCTCAGTGAAGCGGTCCTCGAAGCGGATCTCAAACCGCCTCAATTGCCCGCCCCGCCGCAACCCCGTATAATAAGAAGTTTAGACATGCGTCTCCGAAGACGCTGGGAGCAGGCTCGCGTGCCCAAGAGCGAAGACCGAGCAACAGAGCGGCCAGTCGGCGGTCCGGCAGCGGCAGCGGCCGAACAGGAAGCGATTCGTGTGCGCGGGGCGCGCGTGCACAATTTGAAGAACATCAGCTTCGATATACCGCATAACCAGATCACGCTGGTCACCGGTGTCTCCGGATCGGGCAAATCGAGTCTCGCGTTCGACACGATTTACGCCGAGGGGCAGCGGCGCTACATCGAATCGCTTTCGGCCTACGCGCGGCAGTTTCTGGAGCGCATCGAGAAGCCTGACGTGGACGAGATCACGGGCATCGCTCCGGCCATCGCGATCAAGCAGAAGAATTCGACGCGCAATCCGCGCTCGACTGTCGCGACCGCAACCGAAATCTACGATTATCTGCGCCTGCTTTACGCGCGCGCGGGCCGCACCTTTTGCACGAAAGACGGCAGCGAAGTCCGCAAGGACACGATGGATGAAATCGCCGCGCGCGTGCTGGCCTTGCCCGAGGGACGCCGTTTCTATGTGCTCTACACTCTCGATTTGACGCCACCCGCTCCGGCGGCAGCGTCGCCACGGCGAAGCGCGGCAAGAAAGCCAGGAAAGCCTTCGCAGGAAACGATTCGGCTGGCGCTTGCTTCCTTGCAGAGGCGCGGCTTTCAGCGCTTGTATCAAGGAGGGCGCGTTCACGAATTCTCATCGCCGGAAACCTTGCTCGATATCGATTTCTCGCAGCCCGTGTATGTGGTTGTGGACCGCCTTGCGATCGGTCCCGAGATGCGTTCGCGGCTTGTCGATTCGGTGGAGATTTGCTATCGCGAAGGACGCGGAGAAGCGATCCTCGAATTCGTTCCGCTGGCGGATGGCGCCCCGGCCGAGCGCATGGTGTTCAACGAGCGATTCGAGTGCAAGACCTGCGGGACGGTGTATCAGGAGCCCGAACCGCGGCTGTTTTCGTTCAACAATCCTTATGGGGCATGCCCCCGGTGCCAGGGTTTTGGAAACACGGTCGATTTCGACATCAATCGGGTGATCCCCGACCGCAGTCTGTCTTTAAACAACGGCGCAATTGTGCCCTGGACCAAGCCCCGCTACCGCGCATTGCTTATCGAGATGAAGCAATTCGCGCGCGCGAATAACATTTCGCTCGATGTTCCCTTCCGGAATCTTACGGCCGCTCAACAAAACCTAATCATCGAAGGCGACCCGAAATCCGATTACAAAGGCGTGAACGGATTTTTTCAGTGGCTCGAACATAAGAAATACAAACTTCACGTTCGCGTTTTTCTGAGCCGCTACCGCGGCTATGCGGTCTGTCCGGAATGCCACGGCGCCCGCTTGCGCGAGGAAGCCCGCGCCGTTCGCCTCTCGGGCAAATCCATCACGGAAGTCTGCGCGATGACGGTGGCCCAGGCGCGGACATTCATGGACAACCTTGAACTGAGCGCCGAGCAGACCGCGATCGCCGACAAAATTCTCGAGGAAATTCGCCAGCGGCTTCTGTTTCTCGATGAGGTGGGCCTGGACTATTTGTCGCTCGACCGGCTGGCTTCCACTCTTTCGGGAGGCGAGGCTCAGCGCATTCAACTGGCGACGTCCCTGGGATCGCACCTGGTCGGAGCGCTCTATGTGCTCGATGAGCCTTCGATCGGCCTGCATCCGCGCGACACGCATCGCCTGATCGACATCCTGAAGGGCTTGCGCGATCTCGGCAACACAATATTGGTCGTCGAGCACGACCCCGACACGATTGCCGCCGCCGATTACGTGATCGATTTAGGTCCAGGAGCCGGCGAGCACGGCGGAACTTTGCTGTTCGCCGGTCCGCGAGCTGAACTTACGAAGAGCCGCGAGTCGCTCACCGCTCGTTATCTGAATGGCGAGCTGCGCATTCCTGTCCCAACCATGCGCCACAAGCCTGCGGGGCGATTTCTGCGAATCTACGGAGCCCACGCAAATAACCTACAAAACATCGATTTGATGATCCCGCTGCGAATGCTGGTTGCGGTGACAGGCGTATCGGGTTCCGGCAAATCCACGCTTGTGCACGATGTCATTTACAAGTCGCTGGTCGCGCGAAGCATGGGCGGGTCCTTCAAGGGATTGTGCGACCGCATGGAAGGCGCCAATCAGATCGAGGGTGTTATTTTAGTGGACCAGTCGCCGATCGGCCGCACGCCCCGGTCGAATCCGTCCACGTATATGAAGGCGTTCGACGCGATTCGCGAAGTCTTCGCCGCCACGCCTGAGGCCAAAAAGCGCGGCTACACAGCAGGTCATTTCTCGTTCAACATTCCCGGAGGCCGCTGCGAAGCGTGCCAGGGCGAAGGAATCGTTACCGTGGAAATGCAATTCCTTGCTGATGTTGAGTTGATCTGCGAGGAATGTCGCGGGACGCGGTTCAAGAGCGGCGTGCTCGAAGTTCGGTATCGCGACAAAAACGTGCACGAGGTGCTTCAGCTCACGGTGCGCGAGGCTCTGGCCTTTTTTGCGGGAGTTCCGAAGATCACATCGAAGCTGAGAATCCTCGACGAAGTGGGCCTCGGCTATCTGCGTCTCGGGCAGTCGGCGACGACGCTTTCCGGCGGCGAGGCGCAACGCCTGAAGCTTGCCGCGCATCTCACCACCCAGGCAAACGAGGGCGTCTTGTATATCTTTGACGAACCCA
>JBEKCU010000195.1:0-9014 GCA_050014735.1 Candidatus Acidiferrales bacterium
TGAAATCAGCGAGCTGGCCGAAACGTTCATCAGCATGGCCGGCGACATCGAGCAATTCATCGAGCCATTGAAGCTGGCTGCGGATCAGAACCACGAACTGTTCCTCGGGTCCATCCGCATGCTTGCCGCCGCCATCGACGAAAAGGACCCATACACACGCGGCCATTCCGGGCGCGTCGCGAAGTATTCCCTCATCATCGCGAAGCATTTAGGCCTGCAAGAAGTTGAACTGGACAAGATTCGTATTTCCGCGCTGCTTCACGATGTGGGCAAAATCGGGGTGGACGATCGTGTATTGAAAAAGCCGGGCGCGCTCACCCCGGAAGAATTCGAACTAATGAAGCAGCATCCCTCCAAGGGCGCCAATATCATGCGGCCGGTTGCGCAGTTGAAGGAAATGCTTCCAGGAATCGAACTACATCATGAATGTGTCGACGGCAAGGGTTATCCGCACGGCCTGCAGGGCGACGAAATCCCCCTCATGGCGCGCATCATTTCTGTAGCCGATACGTTGGATGCCATCACGACGAACCGCCCCTACCAGTCAGGCATGGACCTCGAGTTCGCCATGAACCGTATCCGCAGCCTGGTTGATACCCGCTTTGACGCTGCGGTGGTGGATGCCCTCGACCGGGCCGTGCGCGCCGGGAAGCTTCGCCTTAGCGCCACGCTGGTTGAAGTTTAAAACACCTTCCCTTCCTCAATTCAGTCAAAGACTGTCATTCCGAGGCAGACCGCGTGCCGAGGAATCTCTCTTCGATTTCAATTTAGCGAGGATTGTCGATTTAACCTGTAGTGTCTTGGGTCAGCGAATTATTTCATAAGTCAATAACCATATGTAGTAATTATTGCGGTCGGAAAACGTACGATGCTAGCTAGGATAGTCCATTGCATTGACACAAATTATTTCTGAGTCAAGACAGTATAAGCCGTGTCATAAATGCCCGCGCAGAGTGGGAAGGAGAGGATCTACCGAGGAGCATTGCGAGGTTCAAGAAAATAATTCGGCATCTTCCGACGCTGAAAGCGCCGGTGCTAAACCCGGGGCGTTGCCCAGGGCTGGCATCCTCCGCGCCCGTGGCGCGACATCATGGAAGTGCCTTCAAAAGTAGGAAACTGCCGATAAGCATTTGTGAGACCGTTTGTAGTGAAATCGGCGAAAGTCTCTTGCGCGTGCCGCACTTTTTGCGTTTTTCGTGAAGGGTGCGGGCTTTCATCCAGCGAAATGCGCATTTTCGCCGGTAGCGGCCTGCCTGTTCTTTTCCTCGCGTTCACGCTGCCGGATGAGGACTTGTTCGAATTTGTGTCTCTGCTTGCCGTTGAGAAGGTCTTCGATGTGCGCATTATAATCGGCCACAATTGCGGAAATCCGAGAAGCTTTAGCGTCGTTTGAGAGCGCTTCGCTCTCCTGGATCAATTTAATATTGCGGTCACGATCCGCCAGGATAGCCAGCACACCCTTTTTTTGAGCGCTCTTCAATTTGAGCTTTCTCGTTAATTGCGCGATTTGCCTTTTACTGTCCGGGACGCGCACACCCCGAAAGTCGGGCGATTGCTGGGCGCTGGATTGGTTGGATGGCTGATTGTGGTGCGCCGTAGCCCCGCAAGTCCCCGCGATCAACATGCCCATTCCGAAAACTAAAATGCCAAATCGCTTGTTCATGGTTCACCTTCTACACTCAACTTACCGCAACGGCCATCTGAATGCACCGGACCGTCCCGGCGGGACCGTCGCACGGCATTATACTTGACTCATGGCGGATTGGGTCTCGATATGTGGTTGAGCGCCCCGCTCCAGGCCTTGGCGTATGCCGCGCTCCTCACGATTCTTGTGAACGATGCGGACTTTCAATCCGCGTGCGGTAGTTCACGCGATTTCTTCTGCTAGAATAGGTGGTTCGCTGAGGATGGCCACGAACCGCCTATGTTATCGATTTTTGGCAAGGACAAAGACGACGAACGCAAGGAGCGCAAAGAGGGCGGGTCGCTGCTTGACCGCCTGAAGCAGTCCGTCTCCAAAACGCGCTCGCAGATCGCGTCCAAAGTCGAAGACCTCATCTCGGGTGAGAAGAAGATCGATCCCGAGTTGCTCACCAAGCTTGAGAATGTCTTGCTCGCCGCCGATCTCGGACCTCGCACCACGCACCAAATTTTGGAAGCTGTCCGGCAGAGACTTGAACGTCATGCGCTCAACAATGCATCGGACCTCAAGGCCGAGCTGAAAAACCAGCTACTGCACGTTCTGCGGACGTTGCCTTCGCCGAACGGTTCGTCAGCAGCCGCGCCGGAAGCCCGGCCGCACGTCATTTTCGTTGTCGGCGTGAACGGCACGGGGAAGACCACAACGATCGGCAAGCTGGCGCACCGGCTCCAGCAGAGCGGAAAAAAGGTAGTGCTCGCCGCGGGAGATACGTTTCGCGCCGCCGCAATCGAGCAACTCGGCGTTTGGGCGACCCGCACCGGCGCGGAAATCGTCAAGACAAAATCGGGCGGCGATCCGGCGGCGGTTGTGTTCGACGCGCTGTACTCCGCGCGCGGCCGGAACGCCGACGTCGTGATTGTCGATACGGCGGGACGCCTCCACACAAAGTCGAATCTGATGGCGGAACTCGATAAAATGAAGCGCACTGCCAATAAGGTGGTCCCAGGCGCTCCGCACGAAGTGTTGCTCGTCATGGATGCGACGACCGGCCAGAATGGACTTCCGCAGGCGCGGGAATTCACCGCCACCGCGGGCGTCACGGGTATCGTGCTCACCAAGCTGGACGGCACGGCCAAAGGCGGCATCGTCGTGGCCATCACGCGGGAACTCGGTTTGCCCGTGCGCTACGTGGGCACCGGCGAATCGATGGAAGACCTGGTGCCGTTCGATGCGGAAGTTTTTGTTTCGTCGTTGTTCGATTGAAGATTTAAGTTGCCTCGCGGGCTCGGAATCCCGCTAGAAGTAAATGAAAGAGAGATTCCTCGCTTCGCTCGGAATAACAAACGGTGTCTTTGCGAAACGATAAGCGGTCGTGTTTCAGAGCGTGCGGACTGCCGGAATAGCCAGAATAGCCGGAATAAATGACAGCCTCCACAGTTTCGGATGACACCTCGACTGCCGCTGGGCAAACCGAGCTCCAATCCATTGACGCCGTTGCCATGGGCCGTGCGCTCAATCTAGCCGCGCGTGGCGTTGCGCTAACGACCCCGAATCCGATGGTTGGCGCGGTTCTGGTGCGCGACGGGAAAACCGTGGGCGAGGGATTCCATACGTATGAAGGCCTGCGCCACGCGGAAGTCATCGCGCTCGAAGCTGCGGGGACCGAAGCCGCACGCGGCGCGACGCTCTACATCAACCTCGAACCTTGCTGCCACACAGGCCGCACCGGGCCGTGCACTCAGGCGCTGATCGCCGCAGGCGTCACTCGCGTTGTCGCGGCCATGACGGACCCGGACTCGCGCGTCGCGGGGCGCGGTTTCACGGAACTGCGAGCGGCGGGAATTGAAGTCAGCACGGGACCGCGCGAAGCGGAAGCGCGGCGGCTGAATGAAGCATTCGGAAAATGGACCGTCTCACGAGAACCACTCGTGACGCTAAAATCCGCTCTGACGCTGGACGGCCAGCTTGTGCTGCCTCATCAGGGCAAGCGCGCCCGGCCGTCGCCCCAATCGCGAAAGGATCGCTGGATTTCGTCGCCCGAATCGCGCGCTCAGGTGCAGCAGATGCGCCACGCTTCCGATGCGCTTCTTACGGGAATCGGCACCGTGCTTGGAGACGACCCTCTCCTCACGGACCGTACCGGTTTGCCTCGGCGGCGCAAACTGCTGCGCATTGTAATGGATTCGCGCCTGCGCTTGCCGGTGCGCTCGAAGCTTGTGGGTTCCGCCGATCATGACGTTCTCGTTTTCACGCGTGCCCGCGAAGATTCGCCGAAGGCCCGGGCCTTGCGCCGTGCCGGCGTCGAAGTCGTGCGCATCGGCGGACAGGGAACGAGGCCCGATCTGCGAGCAGTCATCGCCGAGCTTGGCCGTCGCGAAATACTGAGCGTATTGCTCGAAGCGGGCGGAATATTAAATTCCGCCGCCATCGCGGCTGGAATTGTGGATAAGATGCGAGTCTTCTTTGCGCCAAAAGTTGCCGGCTTTGCGGGCAAAAAAAAAGCAGCGGCTTCCCCATCGAACGGTTTTCGCGCGGCGCGGGAACTTCAAAACGTCACGATGACGCAATTCGGTCCCGATTTCGCGGTCGAAGGATATTTTCACGATGTTTACCGGACTCGTTGAACACGTTGGAACGATAGAATCGATCGAGCACGGCGATTCGGGCCTGCCCCAATCCGAGAGCGGCGCGCGAATCCGGGTGAACGCAGGCCCGGTCGCCCGTGGTATCTCAAAATCGGGCAGCATCGCCGTGAACGGCTGCTGCCTGACGGTAGTCGATATCGCGGGCGATACCTTTGCCGCCGATCTTTCCGGGGAGACTCTGCGACGCACAAGCCTCGGGGAAGTGACGCCGGGCACTCGCGTCAACCTCGAGCGCCCGCTGACTGCGATGAAGGAGTTGGGCGGCCACTTCGTGCAGGGACACGTTGACGGAGTTGGCCGCGTCGCCCGTCTTGAATCCGAAGGCGCGAACTGGTGGTTAGGTGTGCGAGTGCCCGGCGAGCTGGCGCGATACGTCGCGATGAAAGGATCGATTTCACTCGACGGCATCAGCCTGACGGTAGCAGGGTGGCACGACGGCATCGTCGAAACCGCCATCATTCCATTCACGTACGAGCACACGAATCTGTCTTCCCTTAAGATCGGTGATCCCGTGAATATCGAGTGCGATGTTCTTGCTAAATATGTCGAGCGCTTGATGGAAGCGGGAAAGGCGCCCGCAGCGTCCCGGTTGAGTGTTGCTCGCCTGATCGAAGAAGGATTCTAAGGATTTCTCGCAAACCCACCCAGGATCATTCGCGATTTCAATGAAAATCGAAGGAACCCGGAGGCATTGCTGGGCCACGGCATGCCGTGCCTTTGTTGCGTATGCACCCAGGCTGAACGAAGTAATTATAGATGTATCCGGAATTTCCTGGTTTCGCATCGGAGGCCGCAGTTGAGGCAGGCAACGCGATCGAAATGTTTGTGGTATCCGATCCTGGCTCCGCAGCAGGGGCTGCGGGCACCCAGCCAAATCATGACGTACGTCCATGGGTAGCTCATGGATCTACTGTAGTCCTATTGAAGATGAATAGCTCTGCTATTCATTTTTACAGTTCCAGCGGCTTAGCCTGGCTTGAACAGTTCAGGGATTGCTTGACGAACCGGATGTCCCGGCTTTCAAAGCATCCGCCAGGCTGATTTGATTGACTTCAAGAGTGCGGCCCATCGCCTGGTTGAACTTCAGCTCGTCTTCCAGCAGGTTGATGCGGTCTCGCAATTCCGTGCCCTCCGCGGCGGTGACGTCGCGGGAACGCAGCACGACGTTGTAGCTTGTGGATGCTCCCAGCCGGTATTTTTCACTCTCGTCTTCAAACGTTTGAACGGCCAGCTTTCGCGCCTCTTCAGCGGCCGCCAGTGACGCTCTATCCTCTTGCATGGCGATGAGGGCATTGCGCACGCCAAGAAGAATTGTGTTTTGTTCCTGCCGATACTGGACTTTCTGCTGCCGCTGGTTCAGCAGCGCTTGGGCGTTGTCGGCCTGCGCCGCGCGATTGCGAATCGGCAATGTAACGTTGATGCCTCCCTCAAACGACGAGTACGTGCCATGGAATACGCGGCTCAGGTCCTGTCCCAGGCCACCCGGAAAGACAACGGAAGTATTCGTTGTCACCGCTGTAGACTGGTAAAGACCCGCTACGGGAACGCCGGAGGCATTCACGACCGGGAGGCCGGCCAGATAATCGCCTGTCGCGGTGGTACCTGTGGCGTTCTGGACACCGCCCAGACCGGCCGCGGAGTACTGCCCAAAAAGACTGACCGCGGGCCTGAGTTCATTCCTGGATGCGCTCACGTCGGTTCCAGCATTTTCCAAATTCAAGGCCGCCTGCTGTAGTTCCGGGCGTTTCTGCCACGCTTCTTTTACGGCGTCTTCGATCTTGATATTCTCGCCCGTGTCGGGCGTGGTAATGGCCGTCGTCGGAATAATCTCGGCATGCAGCAGAGCGGGATCGAGCGGGTTCTTTGTAATGTCATTGAGCAGCGTGGTTTCGTCCTGCAATTGAACGGATTGGGCCTGCACGAGCGATTGCTTGTCGGAAGCAAGTTGCGATTCGGCCGTGAGCACATCCAGCGAAGACAGAGTCCCGATTTTTAGCCGCTCCGAATTCTCATCGTAGAGCCGCTGCGAAACTCCCACTGCTGTTTCTTCCACTTTCACGTTTTGCCGCGCATATACGAGTTCCCAGTAGTCGTTTGAGACCTGCGTTGTGGTGGCGATTACCTGCTGCTCAAGTTGCGAAAGCCCGACCTTGATGGTGCGCTTGGCTTCGATGATCAGCCGGGTGTTCGGAAGAACGCCGAAGCCTCGCAGCAGCGGTTGCGTGACGGTCAGGGTGAGTGCCGACTGCAAAAAGGGATTGTATAGATTGAAGAATCCGAAATTGGTGGACGTGCGATTATTGGTCATCGCAACCTGAAGCTGTGTCCCTGTCGAAAAATTTTGGCTGTACTGAAAATTGATATTGGCGATGTGCTGTTCATAGACCGGTGGCGCGGTAACGGTAGGCACGCTGTTCGAAGTTGGAATAAAACCGGCGAACAGAGGGTTGTTTAGCGGGGTAGCCGAATCCTGGAGGTTTAGATTGCTGGTTACCGTGGGATCGAAGGAAAGCAGGCCATTGATTCCGGAGTTAGCTCGAAGCAAGTTGACCTCATTCAGCCAGGGCACGTAGCGCTCAACGTCGATCGCAAGATTATTTTCGAGCGCCAGCGAGATGGCGTCCTGAAGGCTGAGCATCAGCTTGCCGTCTCGCACGAGCTGCCCGATTTCTGGCGAGTTTGTCAGCGGCGGTTTAGCGAGCTTCATCGGAGTGTAGGGCTCGATGACATTCGGAAACCACTTTCGTGCACCGGAATAGTTCACCGTCAGGTTCACCGTTCGCGGCTGGATTGCCTCCGGGGCGGAGGCCGGTGAACTCGTTGGATTCGAGGGCTGCCCTTGCACCACCGGCCTTGCCGCGCTCTGGTCCTGCGCGGAAATCGGCGGCAAACAAAGCGAGGCAATTGCAATCAGTGCGACCGCTACACGGATTCGGATCCTACCCATCATTTTGTTCTCCTCGAATCATTCATTTTCACAAGCCCGCAAATTTTCCCAAGCCTAGGTGAAGGTTTTTAGTAGAACAGGCTTTAGCCTGTTGGGTTTTGACTTTTGTGAACGCAGTAAAATTCAAAAGCAAACAGGCTGAAGCCTGTTCTACCGCGCGCGCAGCCGCGCGCCGCGAAAATAGAGCGCCAAATCCAACAGAACCCAAAGCACCGTGCCCGCCACCAGCTTCGTCTCAAACAAAAATGTGCTCGAAGCATCTCCCGGCGGAACGAATGACAACACAATTCCGACCGTAACGACGGCCAATCCCAGTCCCGCAGCGATGCAGAACAGCAGCACATCCCAGAACCCCATGACGCGGCGAAGTTGCCTCCTCGCATCGCCAGAGCCTGGCGTGGCGTCACTCAAGCGGTCACGTCCAGCTCAGGAATTAATTCATCCTGTCTGCGGAAATTGCGGAGGAACGGCTCGGGGGCGGCCTCGAAACCAGCCCAGGGACCGAAATAAGCAGCGCGGCATTCGTGAAGGAAAACGACGCTGTCGGCCAATTTTTTCGCCAAATGAGTGTCGTGGGTCACAACGATCGACGTCTTGTGGAATTTTTCCTTGAGCCGCAGGATTAAGTTACCGGTGTGCGTCGCCATCAGCGGGTCCACCATGGTCGTTGGTTCATCGTAAAGAATCGCTTCGGGATCCTGGGCCAGCGCGCGAGCGATCGCGACGGCGCGTTTCGTGCCAGTGCTCAGTTCGGCTGGGAGCTTGTCGGCAACGTCGGAGACCTCCAGCATCTCGGAAAGTTCCGCCACGCGCACGTCTTTCTGGTCTTCGGTCAAATCGGCGCGTTTTTCCAGCGGAAAAGCAATGTTCTCTGCGACGGTCAGTGAATCGAACAGCGCGCCCGACTGAAAGACCATTGTGACGCGCAAGCGGATCGCATGCATCTGCTCCTCGGTCCAGTCCGTAATGTCCTGACCGTCGATCAGCACACGGCCGGAGTCCGGCTGCAGAAAGCCCAGGAGTATCTTCAACGTTACGGACTTGCCGACGCCGCTGCGGCCCATGATCACGCACGTTTCGCCCCTGTCGACGTAGAAACTCACGTCGTCAAGCACAACGTGGTCGCCAAATGACTTGCAGACATTGCGGAACTCGAAATAGTGGGCTGCCGCCGCCGGCTCTTTTTGGTTTGGAATTAGCGCGCCCATGCTCGCTCAGTATTGTTGATGAGGCCGCGCGGAGAATCAAAGCAATTTCTTGATGGTTTCCCAGTAGAACAGGCTTCAGCCTGTATGCTTTTGACGTTTGAGGTTTATGTTTGAGAACGAAATCCCAAGCAAGAATTCCACAGGCTGAAGCCCGCGCTACTGAAACCTCACCCGGGCGGCATCGGCGATCTTTCGAGTCGCGTTTGAGATCGGCAGCTCATCCAGTTGTGAGAATGAAACCGTGCGTGAGTCGGCGATACGAGGCAAGCGGTCAACCGATATCAGAAAAGGCGCAAGTCGAATATCGCGGTACGTTACGGCATGACGGCCGTTTGCAAGCTCAATCATGTTGCCATTGACTGCGAAATTAAATTTCGAGCGCAGGTATGCTCCAAGTTCAGCACTCGCATCAGAGACGATTTCCACCGCAGGGAATTGCCACATCCGAGAGAACAAATCGCCATTGCGATCGAGCTGCCGCACGAGCAGCGTGCGGCCGCGCGGGTCAAGCAGGACGGCGGCGGCAAGAGTCACCTTGACCGCGGGACGTTTCTTGCGCGCGACAGGTAACT
>JBEKCU010000196.1:0-14350 GCA_050014735.1 Candidatus Acidiferrales bacterium
CTGGGGAGCGCTGACGATGCGCTGGGGCGGCGTTCTGCTCGCGATCTTCATTGTTTTTCATCTCTTGCACTTCACGGGCGGTCTGGTCGGGTTTCAGCCGGGGCAGTTTGAACACCTGATGGTCTACCAAAACGTTGTGGCGGGCTTTTCGGTCTGGCCGATTGCTGTGTTCTATATCATCGCGATGTGTTTCTTAGGTCTTCATCTTGACCACGGAATTTGGAGCATGCTCCAGACGCTAGGTTGGGCGAACGTCGACAACACGAAGAGTCTCAGGACAATTTCCAGAGTCATCGCCATCGTTATATTCGCGGGTTTTGTCTCGGTGCCGATATCGGTACTCGCAGGCTGGGTGCGCTGAGGGCGCCCTTAGGGAGAGAGATGCTCGAATCCAAGATTCCATCCGGTCCCATTGAACAGAAGTGGGAAAAGTCCCGGTTTGAAATGAAGCTTGTGAACCCGGCCAACCGCCGAAAGCACTCGGTGATCATCGTGGGCTCAGGCTTGGCGGGAGCTGCTGCTGCGGCTTCGCTAGGCCAGCAGGGCTATCGCGTCGATTGTTTTTCGTTTCACGACAGTCCTCGGCGCGCACATTCCATCGCTGCGCAGGGCGGTATAAACGCAGCCAAGAATTACCGGAATGACGGCGACAGCATATTTCGCTTGTTCTATGACACCGTGAAGGGCGGCGATTTTCGTGCGCGGGAAGCGAATGTCTACCGCTTGGCGCAGATCAGCGTCAATATCATCGACCAGTGCGTGGCGCAGGGTGTTCCGTTCGCGAGAGAGTACGGCGGATTGTTGGACACGCGCTCCTTTGGCGGCGTGCAAGTCTCTCGCACATTCTACGCGCGCGGACAGACTGGGCAACAGCTTTTACTGGGTGCTTATCAGGCGCTTGAGGAGCAGATCGCCGCTGGCACGGTAAAAATGCACAATCGCAGTGAGATGCTGGACTTGGTGGTGGTCAATGGCAAGGCGCGTGGGATTGTTACGCGCAACCTGGTCTCCGGCGCGATCGCATGCCATGCCGCGGATGTGGTGGTGCTGGCAACCGGAGGTTATGGCAACGTTTTCTATCTGTCGACCAACGCGAAGGGTTCGAACACGACGGCGATCTGGCGGGCTCACCGACGCGGGGCGTTGTTCGGCAATCCGTGCTTTACGCAAATCCACCCCACCTGTATTCCGGTTAGCAACGAGAATCAGTCGAAGTTGACGCTGATGTCCGAATCGCTTCGGAACGATGGCCGCGTATGGGTTCCGAAGAAAAAGGGCGAAACTCGCGCTCCGGGTCAAATTCCCGAGGACGAGCGCGATTACTACCTGGAACGGCGATATCCGAGCTTCGGTAATCTTGTGCCCCGGGACGTTGCGTCCCGTAACGCCAAGGAAGTCTGTGACGAGGGCCGGGGCGTCGGTCCCGGTGGTATGGGTGTCTACCTGGATTTTGCGGACGCGATTCGGCGGCTCGGAGAGCCCGTCGTTCGCGAAAAGTACGGCAACCTCTTCGACATGTACGAGGAGATTACCGGTGAAAACGCGTACAAGGTCCCAATGCGCATTTTCCCCGCAGTCCATTACACGATGGGCGGCTTGTGGGTGGACTATCAACTGATGTCGACGATTCCGGGGCTATTCGTTGCCGGCGAAGCGAATTTTTCCGACCACGGCGCGAACCGCCTAGGCGCAAGTGCGCTGATGCAGGGCTTGGCTGATGGCTATTTCATTCTTCCGTACACGCTGCCAAACTACATCGCTTCGACTTCGCTCGAGAAGGTGGACACCTCGCACCCTGCATTCGCAGCCGTGAAGGATGAAGTCAACCAGCGGATTTCGACGCTCGTCAACATTCGAGGGAAGCGGACCGTGGATTCGTTTCATAAAGAACTCGGCAAAATTATGTGGGAAAACTGCGGAATGGCGCGCTCGGCGCAAGGCCTGGAGAGCACTCTGGCACGGATTCCGGCTTTGCGCGAGGAATTCTGGAAGAACGTTAACATCATTGGAAGCGGCGAGGAATTGAATCAGTCACTTGAAAAAGCGGGGCGCGTGGCGGACTTTTTGGAACTGGCCGAGCTGATGTGCCTGGACGCTCTACAACGAGCAGAATCCTGTGGCGGCCACTTCCGCGTGGAAAGCGCGACTCCGGACGGCGAGGCCAAGCGGGACGACGAGCACTTCTCGTATGCATCGGCTTGGGAGTGGCTGGGACAGGCCGGGCAATGGGAACTTCACAAAGAGCCCCTCGCCTTCGAGTACGTCCACCTTGCCCAGAGGAGCTACAAATAGCCCATGAACCTCACACTCAAAGTTTGGCGGCAGCACGACGGGCACGCGGCGGGGAAGTTCGTCAGCTATCAGGTGCAAGGCGTGACTCCGGACATGTCTTTCCTCGAAATGCTGGACCTGCTCAACGAAAATTTGCAGAACAAGGGCGAGGCACCGGTTGTTTTCGAGCACGACTGCCGCGAGGGGATCTGCGGTTCGTGCGGATTCCTCATTAACGGTGTGGCTCACGGGGGACACCGAGGTACGACCGTGTGCCAGCTTTCGATGCGTTTTTTCAAGGACGGAGATTCCTTGACGCTCGAGCCGTGGAGGGCGAAGGCGTTTCCCGTCCTGCGCGATTTAGCCGTGGATCGGTCAGCGTTTGACCGAATCATCCAAGCCGGGGGATTCATCAGCGCTCCCACCGGAGGAGCGCCGGACGCCAACGCGATCCTGGTTCCCAAAAACGATGCGGAACGCGCGTTTGACGCGGCAGCCTGCATCGGCTGCGGTGCCTGCGTGGCCGCCTGCCCGAACGCGGCGGCAATGCTATTTACCGCCGCGAAAATCACGCATCTTAATTCACTGCCTCAGGGACAGCCGCAGCGGGATCAGCGAACGCTGGACATGGTGGCGGCAATGTCGGAGGAATCGTTCGGCAGTTGCACCAATCACGGCGAATGCGAGGCGGTTTGTCCGAAGGAAATTCCGATCGAGTTCATCGGGCGCATGAACCGCGACTTGATTCGCGCGATGGTCCATCACCGCGGGGAATAACGAGGACCAGCGAGGTCTTTGACTGACTGTAAACATTGGGAGAAATCAAATGCGCTACTGCCGCCGAATGTTGTTCTTGCTTTCTTTGTGCATGCTGACGGCCATGGCCGCCAGTGCGCAGACATCCACTACGGCCCCCGCTAAGAAACCGGCGCCATCCAAAGCGCCGGCGGCAAGCGCCGCCCCGTTCGATCGAGCCTTGCTCCAGCCGTCGTTGCTGAAAGCGAAGGCGCCTGCGGAATATGAAGTCAAGTTTGTCACGACCGCCGGCGATTTTACGATGAAAGTGACTCGCGCCTGGGCCCCGCTTGGAGCCGACCGTTTTTACAATCTGGTTCGGCATCATTTCTACGACGGTGCGGCCTTCTTCCGGGTGCTGCCCGGCTTCATGGCGCAATTCGGGCTTAGCGCCTATCCGGAAGTCTCGAAGGCTTGGGAGCAGGCCATTATCAAGGACGATCCGGTCGTTCAGAGCAATCACCGTGGCTTCGTCTCCTTCGCGATGGCGGGTCCGAACACGCGCACAACGCAAGTCTTCATCAATTTTGGAAACAATGAACGTCTAGACCAGAGCGGGTTTTCCGCTTTCGGTATGGTGACCGATGGAATGGACGTAGTGGACAAGCTGTATAGCGGCTACGGGGAAGGAGCCCCGGATGGACACGGTCCGGACCAGTCGATGATCGGTAATCGGGGGCGCGCGTACCTCGAAAAGGGCTTTCCGAAACTAGACAGCATTAAGACAGCAACGCTAGTAATGCCGGCGGCGAATCCACCCGCCGCCCAGTGATCCGGCAGAAATCGGCGTAGAGAGAAAGCCGCATGGGTTCTGTGTATAGAACGGTTGAATTTCCTTGAAGTAAATCCAAAATCATATCAAGCTGAAAACATGAGCTTCTTGCGCGTGGGGAAAAGGGAAGCAATAGTTCCGGAAGGAGTCGGCGCGCTGGAAGCGGTGCGTGCGGACGGCTTCGTCATCGGAAGATGGATCGAAAAAGACCTGGCGATTCCTCTCTGTTTTGCAATCCTGGCATGTTTCATCCATTTTCTTGTGAACGGGCGCTACGGTTATTTCAGGGATGAACTCTATTATGCGGCGTGCGGCCAGCATCTGGCGTGGGGATATGTCGATCAAGCGCCGCTTATCGCCGCAATTGCGTGGTTGTCGCGCTCCCTGTTCGGGGATTCGTTGCACGCATTGCGGTTTTTCCCGGCGCTGGCGGGTGGGGCGAAGATCTTTCTTGCGGGTTGGATTGTTCGCGATCTCGGCGGACGGCGTTATGCACAGGTCCTCGCGGCGACGGCGATTCTTATATGCCCGGTTTACCTGACAATGGACAATTTCCTGTCCATGAACGCGTTTGAACCCATATTTTGGATGCTGTGCGCCGCCATTTCCATCGGGATTGTCCGGACGGGGAATAAACGATTGTGGCTGCTGTTCGGGTTGGTCGCTGGAATCGGAATCTTAAACAAGCACTCGATGCTGATTTTCGGTCTCGGATTTTTTCTCTCGCTCCTCGTGACGCGGCAGCGAGACTTGCTTCGCGAGCGATGGATGTGGCTTGCCGCGCTCATTGCCTTCGCGATTTTCCTACCTAATCTTGTCTGGGAGATCAACAATCATTGGCCCACGATTGAGATTCTCAGGAATGTGGATCGCGCCAAAAATGTGCACATCTCCTGGTTGGAATTCATCGTTCAACAGGCGTTCCTCGTCCATCCACTAGGCGCGCCAATTTGCGTGGCGGGGTTGTGGTTCTTTCTAGGAAGTCGTGCGGGAGAGCCTTACCGCTTTCTGGGCTGGACATATCTTTTTATTTTGGCGCAACTCTTGATCATGCGTGGCCGTATTTATTATCTGGCTCCGGTCTACCCAATGTTTTTTGCCGCGGGGGCGGTTGCGATTGAAGCTTGGGTCGCGAAGGTGGACAACAATTGGATCAAGAAGGCGATACTGGCGCCTCTAGTTGTCGGGGGAATGGTCGCGGCACCCTTGGCGCTTCCCATCCTCCCGCTGGATCGAGCGGCGGCGTACGCCAATTTCTGGGATGTGAAGAGTGTGCGCGTGGAAACGTCGCCCAGCGGGAAGTTGCCCCAGCTTTTCGCGGACATGATGGGATGGCAGCAACAAGTGGAAATTGTCGCCGGAGTGTTCGATTCGTTGCCTGAGGAAGAGCAAAGGCGTGTGGCGATCCTAACCAAGAATTACGGACAGGCTGGCGCGATCGACTATTTTGGCCCGGCGAACGGTTTACCGCGCGCCATCAGCGGCCACAATAATTACTACTTGTGGGGGCCGCGAGCGTACGACGGAGGAGTTGTCATCACGGTCGGAATGTCCATCGATGACTTGAGGCCGTTATTCGGTCAGATCGATCTGGCTGCGACGATTACCGACGAATATGCAATTCCGGAGGAGAATAATCTTCCTGTTTATATTTGTCGTCGGCCCAAGATGACTTTGCAGCAGGCCTGGCCGATGCTGAAATTCTATGGATAGATTCTAGTAGGACAGACTTTAGCCGGCGTGGGTTTCTCGATTGCTAAATCTAAACCCAGACAGACTGAAGCCTGTCCTACTCGGATCCATTACGCAACGCCGAGAATCGTGACCAGTTCCCGCACCGATGCCGCCGACTTATCGAGCGCGGCCTGTTCGTCCGCCGTAAGCTTGATTTCGATGATTTGCTCGACGCCACGGGCGCCGAGTTTCACCGGAACTCCCACGTACAGTCCCTTGATGCCGTATTCGCCTTCGAGGAAAGCAGCGCAGGGCAGGATTTTCTTTTTGTCCTTCAAAATCGCCTCGACCATCTCAACCACCGCAGCCGAGGGAGCGTAGTACGCCGACCCTGTTTTCAGCAGGTTTACGATTTCCGCGCCGCCCTTCCGCGTGCGATCCACGATGGCGGCAATGCGGTCCGCGGGAAGCAGGTCGGGGAGGGGAATTCCCGCGACGGTCGAGTAGCGCGGTAGGGGAACCATATCGTCTCCGTGGCCGCCGAGCACAAACGAATTCACATTTTCCACCGAAACTCCGAGCTCCGTCGCGACGAACGCGCTCATTCGCGCCGAGTCCAGCACGCCCGCCATACCCATGACGCGGTTCTTCGAAAAGCCGCTGACCTTGTATGCGGCCTGCACCATGGCGTCGAGAGGATTCGTGACCATGATCAGGATTGAGTTCGGCGAATATTTGACAACCTGTTCGACGACGGCCTTGATCACGTCGTAGTTGGCCTTCAAGAGGTCGTCGCGGCTCATGCCCGGCTTGCGCGGAAATCCCGCGGTGACCACCACCACATCGCTGTTCGCCGTTTCCTTGTAGTCGCCAGAAGCCGTCGAAATTCCAGTCACGTGCGCGTCCGATCCCGTAATCGGCGTGGACTCCACCATATCGAGCGCTTTACCGGCCGGAGGGCCGTCCAATATATCCGTCAGCACTACGTCGGCAAGTTCCAGATCCACGATGCGCTGCGCCGTTGTCGAACCCACAA
This sequence comes from Candidatus Acidiferrales bacterium, assembly GCA_050014735.1. GTDB lineage: Bacteria > Acidobacteriota > Terriglobia > Acidiferrales > UBA7541 > Palsa-360. Next base: position 6,549 of record JBEKCU010000196.1, read on the forward strand.
ATCCACCGCCGACGACCGTCACTTTCTTCCGCATAAATGCATTCTCCTGTGTTGTCCAAGATAAATTGAATTGCGGCAGGTGTGCCTGCCGTTCCCGCCAGTGCTTACTTGGCTGCTACGTGCGATTGCATGTTCTCAATGATGGCAGTGGCAAATTCCGAAGTTTTTAATTTCGTGGCGCCCTCCATCATGCGTTCCAGATCGTATGTAACGCGCTTCTGTCCAATCGTGCGTTCGATTCCCGTCTCGATCAGTCTGCCGGCTTCCGGCCAGCCCATGAAATCGAACATCATCACGCCGGAAAGCATGACTGAACTCGGATTGATCACATCTTTGTCCGCGTACTTTGGCGCGGTGCCATGGGTCGCTTCGAAGCAGCCGTAACCGTCCCCGATGTTCGCGCCCGGAGCCATGCCCAGGCCTCCTACTTGTGCGGCGCAAGCATCGGAAATGTAATCGCCGTTCAAGTTGGGAGTGGCCAGAACCTGGTACTCATCGGCGCGGGTGATCACCTGTTGGAAAATGGAATCCGCGATCCTGTCGTTGATCAGGAGTTTCTGTTTCCATTGCCCCTGGCCGTGCGTTGAGTAGATCTTGTCGATGACCGATTTCACCTCGTCTTGCACGGATTTGCGAAATGCCTCCGTTGCTTGCTCGAGGCCTGGCTCGATCGATGCAGCATTCTGCTCGACCGTAATCTGCGGATTGCGATCGCAATTATCGATGATCCAGCTTTCGCGCTCGGTAACGATTTGGTTTCGGAACTCATCCACGGCCAGCTCGTAACCCCAATCGCGAAACGCGCCTTCGGTAAACTTCTGGATATTTCCCTTGTGCATGATGGTGACGACGCGCTTTTTATTTGCCAGGGCAAATTCAATTGCGCGCCGCATTAGACGCTTGGTGCCGAAGGGAGAAATCGGCTTGATGGCAACGCCGGAGTCCGTCCGAATCTGTTTCGGACCGCCGCCTAGCATATCTTTGTTCAGAAATTCGATGAGTTTTTTCACCTCAGGCGTGCCCGATTTCCATTCGATTCCGATATATACGTCTTCGGTATTTTCACGGAAGATCACGACATTCAGGCGCTCCGGATGCTTCACGGGAGAGGCAACGCCTTGGAAATAACGCACCGGTCGCACACAGGCGTAGAGATCGAGAAGTTGGCGCAAGGCGACGTTGAGCGAACGAATCCCACCGCCGACCGGAGTCGTGAGAGGCCCCTTGATGGCGACACGAAAATCGCGAATCGCGTCGACTGTTTCGCTCGGCAGCCATTGCTTGAATTCGTTGAAGGCCTTTTCACCGGCGAAGACTTCAAACCAGGCGATCTTTCGCTTGCCGCCATAGGCCAGTTTGACCGCTGCGTCAAAAACGCGCTCGGACGCCTTCCAAATGTCTCGCCCAGTCCCATCACCCTCGATAAACGGAATGATCGGATGATCGGGAACGGCGAATTTACCTTCGGCGTACTGAATTGCTTCTCCGTCGGACGGAACGGCCCTGCCGTTATACGATGGCTTCATATCTATCTTCCTCAGTGGATTGTAATGACTATGGCGCGAATCTCAGAGAATAACATAACCAGACGCTGCCGGACACAGCGAGTGCGTTCGAAATTTGAACTAATGCCCCAAAATCAGACATCGAGATAGCGACTCATTCTAAGTGAAGCTTTGAAGCTCAGATCCGTTTTTGGCAGCGCCGGCGCTGCCAGTCATCGGACGATGTCGACTAGGTTGCGACTCGGATCGATTTGGAACTCCAAACAACTTCATTCCCGACGTTCAGTCTCAGTTGCTACTTCTAAATCGGTAAGCAACCTAGTCGTAATACTCCTGCCCTAGGTGCGTGATCAGATCCTCTCCCATCATCCAGCGAAGCGTGTTCTTGAGCTTCATCGACTGGATAAATAGATCGTGCTCCGGATAAAGCTCCGGAGCGCACATGGGAGATTTAAAATAGAAGCTCAGCCATTCCTGAATGCCGCGCATACCGGCGCGTTTGGCAAGGTCGAGGAAGAGGACGAGATCGAGCACCAGCGGCGCCGCAAGGATCGAATCCCGGCATAGGAAATCAACCTTAATCTGCATCGGGTAGCCTAGCCAGCCGAAAATATCGATGTTGTCCCAGCCCTCTTTGTTATCGCCACGCGGCGGATAGTAATTGATCCGGACCTTGTGGTGAATGTTGCCGTATAGATTGGGATACAGCTTCGGTTGCAAAATGAATTCAAGCACGCCGAGCTTGGACTCTTCCTTTGTCTTGAACGACTCGGGATCTTCCAGCACTTCGCCATCACGATTACCCAGGATGTTGGTTGAGAACCAGCCGTCCATCCCAAGCAGGCGGGCCTTGAATCCAGGGGCGAGGATCGTTTTCATCAAAGTTTGACCGGTCTTGAAGTCTTTTCCGCAGATCGGGACGCTGTGATCGATGGTCAAGTTAGGGGCGCCGTTGGCAAACGGCACGCCGCTGGTAATCGCGGCCCACGCATAAAGCATGGAGGGAGCGATCGATGGATGGTTCTCTTTCATCGCTTTTTCAAACGATTCAGGGGTTTCGTGAACGGCGTGGGGTTTTAGGAAAATTTCCGTCGAACCGCACCAAATCACCACGGTGCGGGAGACTTTGGTTCTCTTCTGAAATTTCTGAATGTCGTCGCGAATCTGGAGCGCCAGCTCGTACTTGTTGCGTGCCTTCTTTACGTGGGTGCCGGTTAATTTCTTCACGTAATTCTGGTCGAACGCCGCTTTCATCGGGCGTATCTTGCTTAGAAAGTTTTTCACTTCGGCCAGATGCTCCGGGTTCAGCACGGCGGCGTTCTTGGCGGCTTCATAGGCGCTGTCGGGAAAGATGTCCCACCCGCCAAATACGAGGTTTTCGAGCTTTTCCAGCGGCACAAATTCATGGATTGCTGGAGCGCGCCCTTCAGTTCGCTTTCCCAGACGGATTGTTCCGAGTTGCGTCAACGATCCAACGGGCTGCGACTTTTTCCGGCGTACCAAATCGACTCCCGCCATGAAAGTGGTCGCTACGGCTCCCATTCCGACTGTAAGAACTCCCAGCTTTCCTTTAGGCAGGGCAATGCCTGCGGACTTGCGCATGCGTATTTCCCCCATCTCCTCAAAAATATGCGAAACAATGAAACTGCATAGGCATTGCGTTCACACGGACCTGAATCCGAGAACCCCTGCACGCAAACACCCTATCATCGGTGAAGGCTCGCCGATTTGCAATGCGGAAACTCGTAAAAATTAATTCGGTCCGCGGAATTTGGACTTCTTGCGCGCCTTGGGCGAGGGCGCGGCATCGCGACTGACACCAGCCGATTCGCTCGGTTTCGGGCGCAAGGCTGCAAGTAGTTTCTCGGTAGAAAATGTATTAATGACATCTTTTTTCTCCATCCAGCCGCGCCGGGCCGTTTGCACGCCGTAGCGCATGAGAGACAGGCCTCGGGTGGAGTGCGCGTCGGTGGAAATCACGATCTTCACGCCGCGCTCCTTTGCCATCCGCAAATGCGTGTCTTTCAAGTCCAGCCGTTCCGGTGACGCGTTACATTCCATGACGACGCCGTGTTTGTGCGCGGCTTCCAGAATTGTTTCCATGTCGTACGCGTAGGCATCCCGGCGCAGCACCAGTCGCCCAGTCGGATGTCCGATGATTTGCGTGTAAGGATTTTCGATGGCCGCAAGGATACGATCCGTCATTTCGGCGCGTTCCAGATTCATGTACGAGTGAATCGAGACAAGCACCACATCGAGCTGCGCGAGGACATCGTCGTGAAGGTCCAATTGGCCATTCTTTAGGATATCTACTTCGCTGCTGGCAAGGACCTGAATGCCCAGATGTTTTGCGTTTGCGGCATGGATTTTCTCGATCTGCTCGAGTGTGCGTTTCTCGTCTAGACCGTTTGCGACGGTGACTGCCTTGCTGTGATCGGTCAGAGAGATGTATTCGTATCCAAGCTGTTTGGCCGCCAGAGCCATTTCCTCAATCGAGTTCTTGCCGTCGCTTGCCGTTGTATGCATCTGTAAATCGCCGCGAATGTCGGCGAGCGAGACCAGATTCGGCAGGCTATGCTCGGCCGCCGCATCGATCTCGCCCGTGTTTTCCCTCAATTCAGGGGGGATAAAATCGAGTCCCAGCTTGGCGTAAATTTCTTCCTCGGTTGCGCTGGCCACTGGCCGCTCGCCCTTAAGCGTTGCCAGCGCATATTCATTCAGGGTGTATCCCATCTTGTTCGCGCGGCCGCGCAACGCGACATTGTGTTCCTTCGAGCCGGTGAAGTAGAGCAGCGCCGCGCCGAAGTGTTCCTTTTCGAGAATCCGCACATCCACCTGGAGACCGTTCTTCAAAACAAAACTGACTTTGTTTTCGCCGCGGGCGAGCGTCTGCTCGATACCCGGATACGTGAGAATATGCTCTGCGATCGAATCGATCGTGGCCGGAGTATATTTTCCGTGCGCCACGGTAACCAGAAGATCAAGATCGCCGATCGTTTCCTTGCCGCGCCGCAACGAACCCGCCGGTGTGATCGTCGCGATTGGCTTTCCGAAGGAGCCGATGTGCTCGACGAGCCTTTCCGCTTCCTCCTCCGCCACGTCAATGTGAAATCGCCCGGAAGATTTCTTGAACATCTCAACCGCTTTCAGGATGTTCGCCTCGGTTTTTTCGCCGAAGCCGGGCAGATCGCGCAGTTTGCCTTCGCGCGCCAGCTTTTCCACCTGCTCCACCGTCGCGGCCTTGAACGTGCTCCAGAGAAACGCGACTTTCTTCGGCCCGAGCGATTGCAATTCCAGGAGATTGAGAATCGTTGCGGGGTATTTCGTGAGAAGTTTTTTTCGCAGCGAATAGTCGCCGGTCTTGAGGATTTCCTGAATGTGATCGGCCATGCCATCGCCGATACCGGGCAATTCCATGAGTTTCTTGCGGTCCGTCGCCAATTGCTCGACGGATTCCGGTAGGCTATCGAGGAGTTGCGCGGCCCGTTCGTAACTTCGGAACCGGCCGATCATGGCGCCGTCGATTTCCAGCAACTGCGCCGTTTCCCGTAAGACGCGAGCGACTTCGCGATTGTCCATGCGTGCGTCCCGCTTTTTATTGCCCGAGAATGTAGGCAAACATCAATGGCGCCACAATCGACGCGTCGGATTCGATCACGAAGCGCGGCGTGGCCGCCTCAAGCTTTCCCCAAGTGATTTTTTCGTTGGGGACGGCTCCGCTATAGGAACCGTATGACGTAGTGCTGTCCGAAATCTGGCAGAAATAACCCCATAGTCGGCACTTTTCGCGCAAGTCCTGTGTGATCAGAGGAACCACGCAGATCGGGAAATCACCCGCGATGCCGCCGGCAATTTGAAAGAAGCCTATCGATTCATTGGCGGAATTTGCGCGGTACCACTCGATCAGGCAGGCCATCTGCTCGACGCCGGACTTCACAACCTGAAAAGTTGAAACTTCCCGGCGAATGACGTTCGCGACAAAAATATTCCCTAAAGTCGAATCTTCCCACCCAGGGCTGAAAATCGGCAGATTTTTCTCGCACGCGGCAACGACCCATGAATTTTTCGGGTCAATCTCGTAGTACTCCTCGATCAGGCCGCCGCGTATGAGCTGGTACATGAATTCATACGGGAAATAACGCTGCCTCTCCTTGTCGGCCTTCTGCCAGAGCTTCAGCACCTGGCGCTCGATGCGCCGCATGGCTTCTTCCTCGGGAATACAGGTATCGGTGACGCGGTTCATCCCGCGGTCGCGCAGCGCCACTTCTTCGGCGTCGCTCAAATTGCGGTAATGCGGCACCCGAACATAATGGTTGTGCGCAACGAGATTAAAAATGTCCTCCTCGAGGTTCGCGCCTGTCGTGCAAATTGCATGAACTTTGTCTTGCCGGATCATTTCCGCGAGCGAAAGTCCCAACTCCGCGGTGCTCATCGCGCCGCCCATTGTCAAAAACATTTTGCCGCCGCGCTCAAGATGCGCCATGTAAGCTTCCGCAGCGTCAACAACGACGGCCGCATTGAAGTGTCTGTAGTTATACTTGATGAAATCCCGTACGCTCATGTCCGCCTTTCTCTCCGAAATATTTTGCGGAGTAAATGCTTGCCGAAATCCTATGCTACACGCGCCTATGATTCAAGCAGAGAACGTTAATTTTCGAAAATATCTCTAAAAAAACGTTTTGTTTGTCTCGCTGTAACAAAAGCTCCAGCATGTACCGACGAACTCATTTGCGGAACCGCAGGTAATACAAAAGCCCGCAAATCGATTTTGCGTCGCGAAGAGTTCCGCGCTCGATCATGGAATCCACTTGTTTCAGCGTAAAGATTCGCGGCGTGATCTTCTCATCTTCTTCCGGCTGCGCGGTTCCTTGTTCGAGTCCCTCGGCTGCGAAGATCCACATCCATTCGTTCACAAAGCCCGGAGTCGGGACAATTCGCATCAATTTGCGCATCTTTTTCGCGCTGTATCCGGTTTCCTCGAGCAATTCACGGCGAGCGCCAGTGACCGGAGTCTCGTTCGGTTCCTTGCGTCCCGCCACCAGCTCCCAAAGGAATTCTCCGACCGAATGCCGGTACTGGCGGATCAGGAGAACTCGTCCATCCTCGAAAATGGGCAGCACGACCACCGATCCTGGATGTTCGATGATGTCGCGTTCGACGCGCAGTCCTCCGGGTTCAATAACTGTGTCACGCTGTAACCGGAACACCTTGCCTTGATACAGAACCTTGCTGTTGAGAACTTTTGCGGTGGCCTTAGTCAAATTCGCCTCCCCACTGGCACAGGGTTCAGCCTGTTTGGTTTAGATTTAGGTGCGGTTTCATTCTAACCACACAGGCTGAACCCTGTGCTACTTAAACCGGCAGGCGCGGATGGATGATTCCGCCGGTTGAACGCACGCTTCCCGTCACATATACTCCCTTAGAACTATTCATGTCTTTATGCCAATTAATACCCTGATTGTTGACGACGAAAAACCGGCGCGCGACGAATTGGCCTACCTGCTCAAGAGTTTTCCAGAGGTGCATCTGGTCGGACAAGGGAAAAATGGCGTCGAGGCGCTCGCGCTCATCCGCGAACATTCTCCCGACCTGGTCTTTCTCGATGTTCAAATGCCGGGACTCAACGGCTTCGGAGTGATTAAGAAGTTGATGGATCGCAAGGGAAAACTGCCTCAAATCGTGTTTGCGACTGCGTTCGACAACTATGCTGTCCAGGCGTTTGAAGTGAACGCGATCGACTATGTCCTGAAGCCGATCGAGAAGAACCGTCTGGCCCGCGCCATTCAGCGCGCCAAAAAAGCGCTGGAAGCGGAAGCTTCCCCAAGTGAGCGCCTGGAAACGCTGGTCAGCCAGATCGGCGCGGCAAAGGCGCAGCCCGTGAAATTGCTCGTGAAGACGCAGCAAAGGCTATTCCTGGTGGACGCCGACGATGTCATCTTTGCTTCGATCGAGGATGGCACGATTACCGTGGTCGCGCGGGAAGTCGAAGGTACGTCGAACTATCGGACCATCGAGGAGCTGCAGGAGTCGCTCGAATCCGACATTTTTTGGCGCGCGCACCGCTCCTATCTGGTCAACATCAACCATATTAAGGAAGTCGTTCCGTGGTTCAAGTCCAGCTACATGCTCAAAATGGCGGACAAGAAAGGGTCAGAGGTTCCGGTGAGCCGGGCCCAGACCAAGCACCTGCGTGAACTTCTGAAGATGTAGGCTCTAGTAGAATAGACTTTAGTCTGTTTGATTTTGACTTCTGCAAGTGCAGCAAAAAATCAAAACAAAACAGGCTGAAGCCTGTTC
>JBEKCU010000197.1:0-8957 GCA_050014735.1 Candidatus Acidiferrales bacterium
GATTAACCGCGACGCCATAACCGATCAACTGTGGGAGCGCCAAGCGGTCCAGTTTCGGATCGGCAGGCTGATCGGGCATGGTGAAGGCGCCGGATTTGCCGTCGCCGTTGTAATCAATAATGGGGGCGCAGAAGCCCTGGGCTTTCTCAACGTCGTGCGTCTCGTCCCAGACTCGCGTCTTGAACCAGCCGAGCCCGCCCAGGCGTAACGAGAAATAAAGGGTCTGATCCTTGTCGTCCGAGAATGCCGCGTGGCCCTGCCCGAAGCACAGGTCTATCGGTGTGAATTTCTGAGTCTTGGGATCGTAAACATTCAAGCCCCATCCCGGAGGACTTTCCCACGGCATCCGCTGCGTACCGCTTACCTCTTTGATAGACGGGTTGCCGGCCATCCAAGCCTTAGCATAAATATTGCCGTTACTCGCCTTGCAGAAATCCGGGGACTGCGGAGGCCTGGTCTCCACATTGATCCAAAGGCGTCCCTTGCGGTCGATCTGAGTGTTCTTGGGGTTGATGATGTCGTCTTTCATGACGATCTGGTTGCCCCAATAGGGAGAAGGTTCGCTTACCGCCGCTTGTGGGGACCATGTTGGCATGGCACTCTTGTTTGCACCCGGAGGCAATGGAACCGCGAAGGAACTCGCCGTGTTTTCTTGTGGGTCCACGACCAGAAGCGTGCCGCCATGCCAATCTGCGTTATAGACAGGCCCGTGCGCGTTCACGTGCGTGTCGTAGCGATTAGAAACGGCGACCCCATGAAGAAACGAATTCGATGCGCCAAAGTCCCAAAGGGTGAGAACGATGTTCCGCTCAAGGCCTTGTGGGCGGGGCGGCGCGGGCGGTACTTCTCCCGCTGTAATTCGGTCGGTCCAATCGGCGAACATCGAAATACCGCGCTCGTATCCAATACCGCCCATGCTTCGAAGCATGTCCGGGCCAAGCTGTCCCGATAGTATGCGCCGTTGCCACGCCGCAGAGGTGGAGGCGAACGTGCCTAGGTTCTTTGGCATCTCGCGCGTTATCTCGTCGCCCAGGATGTGGCAAGCCTGGCATCCCGATTTTATTGAATCGATGTAGTTTCCCTGTGTCGGCATGGCTCTGCCGCCGCCGGCCGGGGCCGGCATTGGAAACGCACTCTTCGGTGGTATCTTCAACATGGAGAGCCAATAATTCGGCGGATAATAGTGAGCGGCTGCCTGGGCATTGGGAGCTACTACTGCGGTTAGCGCCAGAGTCTTCCCCGGCGCGGACTCCACAGGAGTTGAATCGACAAGTCCGTAACCGCGCACCCATATTTTGTAGTTGGCCTTGGGCAACTCGGGCAGCAGGTACCTGCCGCGATCGTCGGTCACTACGATTTTTCGAAGCTTGGTCTGGAAGTCGTTCGTCTCCGCAATCACCCAGACGCCGGCTTCGGGACCCTTCGAACTGGTCACTATGCCGCCGATGTTATCGGCACCCACCGCCACGTCGCCGGCCTGGGGCTGCGCAGGCAATTCATTGCTCCGCGGCTTGGCTGCAGCGACCGCAACAAAACCACACAACAAAAGTACCAATCCAACCGACCGTTGTCTCCAGTTCGATCTCATCATGCGGTTCCCTTCCTCAATGTGTATAATCATAAATCCTTCCCTACCAATTAGATCCAGAATCACGAATGATTACTGAAACATTGCGGCGGTAACGCTCCGCTTTGGCGTGTAACCCACATGGATCAGCGCGATTTCTTTCATCGACGCGATGTCGACCACCGAGACATCATCGGTAATCGCATTTGCCACATAGGCGCGCTTGCTGTCAGGCGAAAGCGTCAACCAGCCAGGGCCTTTTCCACCCAGTTCAGTTGTCCCCTGCACTTTCAACTCAGGCAAAGAATAAGAGTACAACGCCGTGTTCACGCGGCTGCACACAAGCAGTGTCTTCTGATCCTTTGTAACGGCCATCCCGTGCGAAACTTCCCCGCCGCCCGGAACGAGCTTCTTTCCTGGTGTAATGTCCGGGTTTTTGATGCGGGCGATTTCCTTGTGGGTCGCAAAATCCACGACCGCGAATCCATTAAAACCAGTCAACTGCGCGAAAATCCATTTCGTCGAACCGTCGGGATTCACCGACATCGTCAGAGGACGCACGCCTAAACCCATGTCGACCGTCCAGGCGACTTTCTCGGTTTCGGTATCGATCACCGTGATATTTTTTCCGGGCTGCGATCCGGCCAACAAAAACCGTCCGTCCGGCGTGATATAGGGATTGTGCACGGTATTGCCGGTCAAAATGTGCTTCGCCACCTTTTCGGTAGCGGTGTCGATCGCATCGACGCCGCCGGTGTCCCCTAACAACGCGACATACACGCGCAGCCCATTGGGAGAAATCGCGATGTTATTTGGATGGCCGTCCAAAGGAATTCGCTTGGTCACCTGCAAAGTCTTTCCATCGACGACGTCCAGCGTTTCTTCCGCTTCGTCGCTGACATAAATGTGGCTTCCGTCCGGTGCGACGGCCACGCCATGACCCAACTCGATTCCCGTAATCTGCCCCACAACTTGGTTGGTGTCCGGGTCGATGATGCTGATGTTGTCGCCCGCGTAATTGGTCTGAAGGATTCGTGGCTTCAGTTTCGGCGCCGCCATCATGGACACTGCGAACGCACCCACAGCGACCGTTCCAATCGTTGCGAAACAAACACCAAGAAACCTCTGTTGCGGCGCCTTAATCTTCATTCTCAACTCCTCGGCTAGAGCGAAGCGGCTTGGCCGCCGCTGTTATTTTACTTTCTCCCCCATAACGAACGCCTTCAGCGTGAGCCATTCAGGATCGCTCTGCGACTGAAAATGTTTGCCGCCGGTATGAGCGATGTCTCCACCGGCCTCGGTAGCCAGCGGATGGACCAGCAGAGGGCTCTGCAAATCGCCGGGAAAGGCAACCTGTTTCACCGATTCGAAGTTTTTTCGAGATTGTTCCTCGTTCCATTCCGTAACCCCGTGTGGAAGCGGCACGAGCGACATAACCCTGATTCTGGGATCGGCATGGCACAAAAAGCAGCGGGCATGCCCAGGACGCTTTCTCACGAAAATAGGTTCCACATTTGTCTTGAAAAACTCGTAATCGAGCGGCGCGGGCGCGGCAGCAGTTGAAGTCGATTGAGTTTTTTCCTTGCGGACCGCTGCCTTTAGGAATCCGGCTCCTGCCAGAAATAGGCACACGGCGACAAGCAGATAAGATGGCTTCATCGAACGCACCGAATTCCCCTCCTGGCCGAAATTCTCATCTTGAGTTCATTGTTGGCCGATAAAGTACACCGGAACCAGCCATCATGCAAGCTTCCAAAAAGATATCGAATCGATTTTGTAATCAATTGCCAACGCCTAAATGACGGTCGAAAAATTTAACGATGATATCGTACACCTGCCGCGATTCAGGCGGCGCGGGATCGTACCAGAACGAATGCCTGCCACCCTCAAAGACGTGAAACTCCGATTCGACACCCAGTTTTACTTCCATCTCATGCGTGTAGGCCCCAGTGCTCAGATCAATCGAGCGCGTCCCGGTGATCAACAGCGATGGAGGAAATTTCGACAGCACTTCGGGGAAATTCACCGGGTTCACCATGGGATCGTTCGGATCGATCTTTCCCAAGTCTCGCTCGGCCTGGCCAGGTGGCGCTGGGTGCGGTATCGATCCGTTGCCCAGTTCACCGCCGACGTAAATGGCATCGCCGCGATCTCCTCCGGCGCTTGCACATAGCATTCCTACCGCGGCCGGCCTGGGCAGATTGTGCCTCTGAAACCATGCCAGCGACCGCGCAGCCAGCTCGCCGCCCCGGGAACAGCCGTAGATACCAATATTCGCGGGCTTATGGCTCTTCAATAACTCGGAGTAAACGCTCGCCACGCTTACGACGCCGTCAGGGAACGCGGGTTCGAGGTAATCCACGCTGACAACTTCGATTTTTCCGAGAAACGCAACAGGCTGTGAGCCGAGCGCGCCGCAATCCGTCCAGCAATCGGCGCTGTGCAATTCGATCAACACACGGCTTTTGTTATTCGGCGAGACGCCTTCTTTGGGAGTGTAAACGATGACATGTATGCCGCCGATTTTCGTGTCCTTCCTGTTCAATGGGAAAAGAGCGTCCTGACGGTCCCGGAACGGCTTCAGCAGAAGTGTCGAGCCGTCGGGTTGCTTCGCCGTGTATTTGGGATCGCGCTGTGTTCGATCGATGTATATGAGCGAGTCCTTCAATTCCTTGCTCATCAGTTTCGACATCGGAATTGCCTGCGCGGGCAAGTGATACGTGCCGTCGTCGTCGATGACGATCTGCGGCGGAGATTTCTTTGTGGAAGCCTGCGCGGCCGAATCGTCCTGAACGCGCAGAGGCAGGTTTGCCGCCGTTACGAACAACGCTACAAGCGGCACAACCAGCAGTGGTGCGGAACGCCGAATCCCATGACTGGAAAGCATAATCAGACTCCCCGTGGAATGGGCCTTCAATTTTACTCGCCACTTAAATCGTTCGTGACGCTGTTTAAAATTCCGAATCGAACAGATGCTCGGTAGCCACGCTGCCGATCGCGCCAATTCCAGGTCTCATCGGCACTAAGGGAGCATGGCCGTAATGTTTCGCTTGGGTGTGAAGCCGACCGGAATGCGATCGACTTCTTTCATCGTCTTCACATCGACGACCGATACGTCATCGGTGACCGCATTGGCGATGTAAGCCCGCGATCCATCGGGAGAAAGCGTCATCCAGCCGGAGCCCTTACCCTCCAGATCGGCCATGCCCACGACTTTCAAATCGGGCAAGGAATAAAAATACAGTGCGGAGTTGATCCGGCTGACGACCAGCAGGGTTTTCTGATCCGGGGTGACAAACATGCCATGCGAAACTTCGTTGCCTGGCGGATACCCCTTCTTTCCCGGGGGTAGGTCCGGGATTTTAATCCGATTGATTTCCTTGTGCGTCGCGAAATCGATCACTGCAAATCCATTGTAGGCGGTCAATTGCAGGAATAACCACTTGGTTGAGCCGTCCAGATTTGCGGACATGGCCATCGGACGAATGCCCAGGTCCATGGGTATCGTCCACGCAACCTCATTGGTCTCGGTATCGATTACCGTCACGGCCTTTCCTCGAATCGATCCGGCCAGAGCGTATTTGCCGTCGGGCGTGACATAGGTGTTGTGAATCGACATATTGGTCGGAATTGTTTTGACGCGCTGCAACGTCTTGGCATCGATTACGTCGACACCGCCTTTGCCTCCGGCGATCGAGACGTACACAAATCTACCGTCACGTCCGATATAGATATTGTTCGGATGCTCGCTCAACGGAATGCGGTTTGTCAGCTGGAACGTTCTGCCGTCGGCGACGTCCAGCGAAATATTCGTCTCATCGCTGATAAAAATCCGGTTTCCGTCAGGGGACACCGCCACCCCGTGGTTCAGTTCAATCCCTTTGATTTGCCCTACGATTTTGTCATTGGCCGGATCGATAATATCGATATAGTTCGACGCGAAGTTCGTTTGAATGATCCGCGCCTTGGTCGCCCCCGCGCTTGGAGGCATCTTCGCACCCATGACCCAGGCCTTCAGAATTTGCCAGTCGGGATCGTCCTGCGACTTGAACTGTTTGCCGCCAAGGTGATCGGGGTCGCCACCCGCTTCCGGCGCCAGGGGATGAACAAGCAGCGGACTTTTCAGGCTGCCCGGAACAACGAACTTCGAATACTCGGCAAAGTTCTTTCGCGAATCCTCTTCATTCCACAACAGCGTTCCTGGAGTGAGTTCCGCCAAATGCGGATGAAGGTTGCTCTCCGGATCACCGTGACAAACGATGCAGCGCGCGTGGTCCATGCGCTCGGTCACAAAAATCGGTTGTACCTTTTCCCGGAAGAATTCGAAATCCAACGATGGGGCTGCGGTCTGGGCGCGCAGTTGCTGGCCCATCAGCCCGAAGGCAATCAACGCCCATGATGCAATTGTTCTGCGCACGGATTCTTCTCCTCTGCTTGTTTGACGAGACCCCAAAAGATGCGCGCTGTCAGCCAATGCCTCAGCGGCGAGGTGGATTATACTCACCTTTTTGTTTTCGCCAACACAGTTTATTTATGAGATGGCCGCCGTGCTTCATGCCCATGATCGCATTTAAATCGCGCGGGCGCCGGTCAGCGCGCTTGATTTCTCCTGCTCAATCGGTCGTTCCGAATTTCGCATATTTCAGACATTCTCTCTTGCGACGAAAATGAAACGAAGATAATTGACTTTTTAACTATCGTGCAATAAGCTCCGAAAACCATGAAACGCCGACAATTTCTTTTGCTCACCGGAGCGACTATCGGGGGTCAACTCGTTTATTCGCTCGACCGTAAGTTCTTCCTGAATGCGGGTCAGGAAAAACCTAAAACTCTCCGCGTCCCGTTGCGTTTTCTCACGGAAGGCGAAGCGCTCACTCTTGGAGCCGCCGTGGGACGAATCTTCCCCAGCGACGACTTCGGACCCGGCGCGAACGAAGCCGGTGTAGTCATCTATATCGACCGGCAGCTTGCCGGTCCTTGGGGACGCGACCGCTACCGGTACACCCAGGAACCCTTCGATGAAGATTCGCCAGCGGATTTTGGCTACCAGGGAAAGGCCACGCCTCGGCAGCTTTATCGAGAGGGGCTGAAAAACCTGGCAGGACTCGAAAAGCTAGGCCCGAAAGAGCAAGACGAAAAGCTGAAGCAAATTGAAAATACAGCTTTCTTTGCCTTCCTGCGCAAGAACACGATCGAAGGCATGTTCTGCGATCCGATCCATGGTGGGAACATCGACATGATTGGCTGGCAGTTGATCGGGTTCCCGGGGCCGCAGATGAGTTACGCGGACGCCGTCGATAAGAACTACGGAGAAGCTTTCCGCCCGAAGCCCGTGAGCTTGCAGCAGCTAATGCCTGGCCACAAATTCCATCTCTTGGAGGACGAAGATAATGAAAAGTCTTCCTAAAGTAGACGTTGTCATTATTGGGGGAGGCTGGACCGGCCTGTTGATGGCCAAGGAGCTCGGAGCGCGCACGTCATTGAACGTGGTCGTCCTGGAGCGCGGTGAGAAGGCTCGCACGACGGGCACCTACGCGGAGACCATGGACGAGGTTGACTACCTTGCGCGCCTGCGCATGATGCAGGACGTTTCGCAGGAAACGGTCACGCTCCGTCACACCTCGAAAGACAAGGCCCGGCCGATCCGCCAGCTCGCCTCTTTCTATCCTGGCACCGGCGTCGGCGGATCCGGCGAGCACTGGGGTGGCAGCTATCCGCGGTATCAGCCGGATACCTTCGATCTTTACACAAAAACGGTTGCACGGTATGGAGTCAAGAAGCTTCCCGAAAATCATGCCATCAAAGATTTCGGCCTAACATGGGACGACGTTGAGCCCTATCTTGCCAGCACGGAAAGACTCATCGGCGTTTCCGGAAAAGCAGGAAATATCAAGGGCAAGCTGATCGAGGGCGGCAATATTTTCGAGGGCCCGCGTAGCACCGAATATCCCATGCCCCCAGCCAAGATCACTTATTACTGTCACATGTTCGAGGAAGCCGCAAAAAAACTCGGATATCATCCGTACCCCGCAGCCGCAGCCATCAACACGCAGCCCTTCAAAAACACTGACGGCATTACCCGGGAGGCGTGCGTCTCTTGCGGCTATTGCGGTTTCTATGGATGCATGGTTGGCGCTAAGTCGCAGCCTTCCAATATTCTGCTGCCCGTTATACGCAGGCAAAAGGGCGTTACGATCCGAACCGGTGCTACGGCACGTCGCATCCTTCACGATAATGCCTCGAAGAATGGGAAAGTCACCGGCGTCATCTACATGGACAGCACCGGCGAGGAAATTTTTCAGCCCGCCGATTTAATTTTCCTCTCCACCTTTACATTTAACAACACGCGCATGTTGCTGCTTTCCGGACTGGGCAGGCCCTACGATCCCGTCACCGGAAGAGATGGCGTGGGATGCAACCTTACTCATCAGGTTAATGGCGGACCCCAGGCATTCTTCTCGAAACCCTTGAATAGATTTATTGGCAGCGCCACTTTGGGCATGCGCATCGGCGACTTCGAGGGCGATGTTTTCGACCACAGCAACTTGAATTTCATTCGAGGCGGAACGCTCGCGGGTGGCTCCGGCGGCGCTCAACCGATCGCGGTGTTTGGAACGACTCCTTCCGCAACCAAGGTCCGCTGGGGATCGGAGTGGAAGAAGGCCGCGATCGAAAGTTACGATTACATTGGCGGCGTGGGCTGTACCGGGGAGCACATCGGGTACAAGACGAACTTCATGGACCTCGATCCTGTCTATAAAGACCGCTTCGGAGACCCGCTGCTGCGCATGACGATGGACTGGAACGAGAACGAGCGCAACATGATGGCGTACATGATTCCGAAAGCAATGGAATTGGCTCGCGCGATGGGAGCAACGGAAGTCAACCCGCCCGCGCCGATGGGCCACTACGTGGCCACGCGCTATCAAACCACTCACCTGCAGGGCGGCACGATCATGTCTCCAACTCCAGATACCGGCGTGCTGAACAACTATTCCCAACACTGGGATTATTCGAACCTGTTCGTGCTGGGCGCGTCCGCCTATCCGCAAACCGGCTCGGCGAACCCAACTTCCACCGTTCTCGCTCTGACCGCGAGGACCGCCGATGCCGTCATCGATAAGTACTTGAAGAAACCCGGAGCTCTTGTTTAGGCACTAGTGGCACAGGCTTCAGCCTGTGTGGTTTTTCAGGGTTCATCGACTCGAACCTAAACCACACAGGCTGAAGACGTACCTTTTGGAAATTTCCTCGACCGTCCTTTTTAATAGAAGCCATCTCATAAATGCCTCAGCAGGATAATGAGGCAGCCGAGTTGGAGCATGCCGAGGAAATTGGCTTCGTGATATTCCCAGCGGCTGACAAGTCGGCGGAAATTGTGGAGCCAGGC
>JBEKCU010000198.1:0-8922 GCA_050014735.1 Candidatus Acidiferrales bacterium
CTACGCGGCCCTGGTAAGGGCCGCGTACGCGAGGGTTTTCGTCAAGAAAACCCTCGCCTGGACATCGGCGTCGGTGCACATCCGGGGCAGAGTAACTCTGCCCAAGCCCGAGAAGAGAATAAACCCCAATCAGGCTCGACTAAGTTCACGCTGCCTCTCCCCAGAAGCTCTTATACCTTTTTCTGAGTTGGCCATTCAAGGCAGAAATCCTCAAACCAGACAGAAACCCCTTGAGGCTAGCGAGTCTTCGTGCGGAACCGGTACCGGAATACAGCGTTTCAACTCCCTTTTTAGAAATAACTACATTCCGGGATACGAGGAGAGCGTCTCCTTTATTAATCATCCCATTAACTACTGTTTCTGCGGAAATTCGAGCCAATTCCTCCGCATCTGGATTCAACGCACCTGCGACCAGGGCAAAGGCCTTTCGAGGCACCGGGTCGAGCACATAGAGCAAGGCCAGGTAAAGCTCATAGCACACGATTGGATTAGTTAAGTCCCTGCTAGGTGGGTGAGCACTGGCGATTGCTCTTGAAGCCTCCGCGACGCCCTTCACAAGCGGATCCAGATTGGGCTCGTCCATCTTCAGGAACAAGACCCGGCTGGAGGTTTCCTTTCGCAGATGTCTAAGAGGTCCAGTGTTGATGAAGCTCTCGGCCTTCATATGCTTCGGGTCCACGACGACTACTAGCTTGTCTTTCAGCAGGTCGTGGTTCGAAAACGCCCCAAGCTCTGTGAAGGTTCCCGGACTCTGAAGCAAAATCGTCACCGCGCTAACGCTTCTTGCAAGCAGGTTTTCCAGGGTCAGGAGGTCCTGTTTCTGGTGGCCCAAAACGAGCTCAACGAACATGTCTTCAGGGAAGAAGATGGAATATCGGTATTTGGATTTCAGTCCAGCCAATGACGCGCCGAGCTTCCTCCGCACGTCGTGCTCTGTACCGCCCGCCCCGCCACACAGAAAAATACTGATGTCAGAAGTGGCTGATGGACCAAGAAAGTGCTCTCGGAGTTTTGAAGCGATTTCGACTACCCGCGGATTCATGAACTAGAGGATATGCTGAACAGCCCGCTGCGAGGAAATGTTTTTTTAAATACCGCACTGCTTCAGGGACTCGTACTTGCGAGCGACTCGCCTCCGGTCGACGGTCGCGGCAACGGACGCTCACGCCTAGATCGTTGCAACTGCGGGTGGCCCATCCTTTGTGCAATTTTGAATTTCGGGTGCCGCACATGGCGGGTGGGCCAGACTGGATTTTGAAGTTCCGGGCGGTCAACCCTTCGCGGTTTTCGAAGGGTCGGGGTTTTGACGGGCAACATTAGACGGATGTTGCCGCATATTCTCGAACGTCCAGTTCAACGCCGGCGCGGAGTGTTTCGCGCGCTGATTTCAGCAGCCTTCGAGTCAGTTCCGCGCTGATATAAGCTTCCCCGCAGTTCTCGCAAACTTCCGCGGGCACTTTGCGGATCACCAGCGCCCCTCCGGCCCGTTCCAGCGTGACGGTGGTACGGCCTTCATGGGTTTCTCCGTGTTTGCAGACGCCGCATTTCATACGGGCGGCGGTCCTCACGTTCAATCCTCGCGGTAACTGTTTCACTGTCGATCTTTACTTCGCCAGCGGATCAGGCCTCAACTGGAAATGCACAGCCTCCGACCTCATGCCCTTTCCCCCTTCTTGATGCCACGGAGTTCTCACCTCGTTCCCGGCCCACAAACCGCGCCCCTTCCATCCGGCGCTGGCGTCGTCGATGCGGCCAGCTAAAGTACGCGTGTGATATCATTTTGAAGAAAGACTCTTCGATTTTGCAGGGGGCACTGAGATTGTCCGCGCGAATTCTTCATGGCATTGGCATTCGGGACCAGATTTATGTCGAACTCAGTCAGGAAATCGCTGCGTTGGGCGCTGCCGGAATTCGTCCTGGGCTCGCCGCCGTGCTGGTGGGAGAAAATCCGGCGTCTCAGATATATGTCCGCAGCAAAATCGCGGCTTGCGAGCAGTTGGGCCTAGGGAGCTGGCTGTACACACCCTCCGCCGCGGTGACGACCGAAGAGATGCTAAGGCTGGTCGCAGAGCTGAATGCGCGGGATGAAGTGGACGGCATCCTGGTGCAGCTTCCTCTTCCACCGCAAGTGGACACCAAGGCCGTGCTCGAAGCGGTGGATCCGGCCAAGGATGTGGACGGGTTTCATCCGATCAATGTCGGGCGGTTGGTTTCGGGACGCGCGGGACTTGTGGCGTGCACGCCGATCGGATGCATGGAAATTCTGCGGCGCAGCGGGATTGTTGTCGAAGGGGCGAATGCCGTGGTCGTGGGACGCAGCGACATTGTGGGAAAACCGATGGCTCTGCTTCTAATGCACGCCAACGCCACCGTTACGATTTGCCATTCGAAGACGCGAGACCTGGCGGGCGTTGTTCGGCAAGCGGATATCGTGGTTGCAGCGATTGGCCGCGCGGCAATGATCGAACCGGGATGGGTGCGTTCCGGCGCGACCGTGTTAGACGTGGGTACAAATCGCATCGCCGATGCAGCCCAAGTGGAGCGTATTTTTGCGAATTATCCTGCAAGACTCGCGCAGTTCCGCGAGAAAGGCTTCAGCCTCGTCGGCGATGTTCATCCGGACGTCGCGGAAGTGGCCGGGGCGATCACGCCTGTGCCCGGCGGCGTGGGTCCGCTGACGATTGCGATGCTGATGAGCAACACGGTGAAGGCAGCTCGATTGCGGCGCGCGCCGGCGGCTTCAAGGAATACACCCTCTCACGCAACTTCGAACACCACTTCCGTGAAAACGCCGGGCGCCGCGGCGGCCAAACCTTAATGCTTCGCGTCGGCCTGACGGGAGGAATCGCGACGGGCAAAAGCACCGTCGTTGCGATGCTTCGAGAGTTGGGTTGCCATGTGCTGGAAGCCGATAAGATCGCGCATCGAATGATGGAGCCCGGCGGCCCCGCCTACGATGAAGTCGTGCGCGAATTTGGGCGCGGCATTCTCGTTAGCGACGGAGCAACCGGCGGCGCAGGTGAATGTATCGATCGCTCAAAGCTCGGAGCCATCGTATTTTCCGACCCGGCGCGTCTTGCGCGCCTGAACGTGATCGTGCACCCGCCCGTGCTGGCTTCGCAGGACCAGGAACTCGCCGCCATTGAACGCGCCGAACCGCATGCAATTGCCGTGGTGGAGGCCGCGTTACTGATCGAAGCGGGATATCATAAGAAGCTAGATTGCCTGGTCGTCACGTGGTGTACGCCGGAGCAACAGGTTGCGCGGCTGACGACGGCGGGCCAAGGCCGAGGGCTGACGCTGCAACAGGCCCGGCAGCGCGTCGCCGCGCAAATGCCCAGCGAAGAAAAACGGCGACTGGCCGACGAAGAGATCGATTGTTCGGGAACGCTCGAACACACTCGCGAGCAAGTGGTTGCGCTGTTCGCTAAGCTTAAGAAAATGGAGACGGAGCGGTCCGGAAATTCAAGATCGGGTGCCGCGCGAATTGTTTAAGAGCGGGGGAAAATCATCATGACCAATGGAAAAGATAGAGGAGGCGTCATACGCCTGCTCGCTCTGGGCCTAGTGCTCGTTTTGGGAGCGTATTGGGCGGGTAGCCGATGGGGACAGCGCCAGCCTGACCGTGTCGAGGCCGTTCCTGCATCTTTCCCGGAGCCAAAAGCAAATGACCTGGTGGGCGATGAAGTGCTCACCGTGAAAATCTATAGCCAAGCCGCCCCTGCCGTAGCCAACATTAATACGCGCACTCTTGAATATGACGTGTTCATGGAGCCGGTGCCGATCGAGGGAGCGGGCTCGGGATTTGTGATCGATCCGCGCGGTTATATTCTGACAAATTTTCACGTTGTGCAGGGAGCGCAAACTATTTCCGTCACCTTGGGAGACCGCTCCCATTACGATGCCAAGTTCATTGGCGCCGATGAGCGCAACGACATCGCGCTTGTGAAAATCGACCCGAAAGACCGTAAGCTTCCGGCCTTGACAATGGGCGATTCCGACGGCTTGCAAGTCGGACAGCGCGTATTGGCGATCGGAAACCCGTTTGGATTTCAGAGCACTCTAACCACAGGCGTTGTCAGCGCGCTTGGGCGAACCGTGCAAACCGGACAGACCACCGTGATTGACGGCGCAATTCAGACCGACGCCGCAATTAACCAGGGCAATTCAGGCGGCCCGCTTTTGAATTCGCACGGTGAAGTGATCGGGATCAATTCGGCCATTTACACGCCTTCGGGGACAACTGCCGGAATCGGATTTGCAATACCCATCGGCACGGCGCGGCAAATCGCGCAGGATTTAATCACCGAAGGGCGGGTGAGGCGCGCCAGCATGGGCGTGGAAGCGCGGGTGATCTCTCCCCCGGTTGCAGAAGCGCTGAAGTTGCCGGTTCAGGAGGGTTTGTTGATTGAACAGGTATTGCCCGGCGGCCCAGCCGAGCGCGCCGGACTTCGCGGCGGAAGCCGTCAGGCGATCCTGGGGATGCGCCGGGTGATGTTGGGCGGCGACGTTTTGACGGCCATCGACGGTCGCCCGATCACTGGACAGATGGACATGAACCTTGCCCTAAACCGGAAGCGCCCCGGCGATATAGTGAAAGTGGAGTTCTACCGTGGCGGACAAAAGATGGAAGCGCAGGTGACGCTGGCCGATGCTGGTAAGTGAGCGGCACCGCAAGGACTTTCACGAATTCCAGATCGCGCGCTGTTGCTCTTTTTCCGCCTCGGTCATGGAAAACCAGCCTTCGGCGACGTCGCGCACGCGCTCAAGTATTTTCTGCATTTCCTGATGCTTCGTCTCAAGTCCCTCGCGATCGATGTCTTTCGGCACGTGAAGCAGCGGAGCGATCACCAGGACAGCCCGCGTAAATGGCTTGGGAATTTGCATTAAGTCCCAGGCTCTTCTGAGAGTCCACGCGCGCTCGAGTCCTATATGAAACAGTACAATGGGCCGGCCGGTCCGGCGCGAGAGCATAACCGGACCGGGTTTTGCCACATACCGCGGCCCGCGCGGTCCATCGATCGTGAATGCGGCGTCGACTCCTTCCTCGATCCTCTGCGCCATGACTGCAAGCCCGCGCAATCCCCCGCGCGTCGAGCTGCCTTGCGCGGTGACGTATCCGAGCCGCTCGATCACTCGCCGCGTCCATTGCCCGTCGAAATTCGTCGTGTTCATGAGTACGGCGTTGCGGTTCCGGAAATACCACGCTCCGGAAATAATGCACCGGTGCCAAAACGCGTAAACGTTCGGCGGCAGGTCCGGCCTGTAATCGCGCCCCGCTTGTTGCCCACCCAAAATTTCGAACCGAATCGTTGGACCCAACACTCGAATCACAGCCCAAACTGCCCAACCTAGAATCGGAACCGCAATGCGCTGTCGAACGGTGAGCTTCGGCAACCGCGTGTCGTAATGAACCATTACGGGCCGTTCTTCTTGCTGCACAGTCGTTTTTTCTTGCTCTGTCATGCGTGTATAGTATAAGTCGAAGACGGAGTTTCGGTAGTCCGCACACCAGCCCTAGAATTTGCAGGCAAACATGCAAGTGTTGAACAGTTCTCACGGTCAGCCCGGAAAATGGCCACGCAAACGGCTTCAAGGCCTGGTGAAGATATTTGCCACCACAGCGCTGGCATTTCTGGCCCTTCTATCCTTCAAAGGCGCCCGCATCTCCGCGCAGGGCCTTCCCCCGATCATTGGCCGGATCGAAGGCGATGACGTGGAAGTGGTGACGGCCACTCCGACCGGCGTGGAAAAAGACGCCGCGCCCACTGTCGTGGCGAGCGGCAGCCAGGTGACGCTGCGGTCCGGACACGCCCTTATTCTGCTGGATGCCGGCGGCGAAATCAGTATATGCGGCCCCGCACGTTTTAAGACGATCAAGGCCGCCGGTTCGGTGACTCTGGCGCTCGATTATGGCCGCGTTCATCCATCCTTGGACTCGGCCGACACTCTCACAATTTACACGCCGACAGTCATCGCCACGCCGGTAGCGATTTCGAACCAGTCACGAGATATGACCCTTGGCCTCGAGCAAAGCGGCGAAATGTGCATTCTCACCAAGACGGGCGCGATGCGAGTCGCGCCTCAATTTTCCGACCAGAGTTTGATTGTCCCGCAAGGCGGCACGGTGACGCTGTCCGGCGGCCAGATCGAGTCGCTGCACGGCGATGTTGCCGCGTGTTCGTGCGAATTCTCCCGGGCCAGTCTGAGGCATACAGAGCCGTCGGCTCCGGCCCCAGCTTCAGCCTCGATTTCATCTCCACCGCCGGCCCGCGAGATTAGTGAGCTTATTCGTCCGATGCAACCGGAACCAAAAAAAGCAGAGGATTCTCCGATGACGGCTCCTTCTGCCGCGGAACCCGTGTATACCGTAATCATGCCGGCGCTTAGTTTCGATGCCAACGCTCCCATACTTCCGCCCACCCCCGATCTCGAACCTGACCCGGAAACGATCCTGCTGGTCCGTGAAGTTCGCCTGCGTCCCGCGATTGTTTTTCGCGGGCACGTGAATCCCGCACCTGAGCCCCCGACAGTCGCGCCTTCTTCCGCCTCCACGGCTCCACGAACCAGTCCGGGAACCGGCGACGCTCGTCCGGGCGATGCTCAGCCCGGAATTCTGGATCGGATGCGCAATTTCTTCCACAAGCTCGCCGGCCGCAGCCCATGCGCGGGCGCGGGCTGCAGCGGCTGACACCTCTCTCATAAATACACGTTGGAGCGGCGGCCTCGACCGGTCAGGGGCTAAAGCCCCGCTGTTCTTGGCCCTTTATTGTCGCGGCTGAAGCCGCGACCCACAAAACCTCTTCGATGGACGGATTTCAATCGAATGTCATTATTCGTGACTTATTTTATTGACACACATTTTTCGGCGTGATAGCTTTCCCGCAGTTTTTGCCCAGAGTGTATGCGTCCAGCAGAGACCATGCCCACCCCATTGGATCCGCGGACAGTTTCACGACGTTCACCCCGCGAGGAGTCCTCTCCCCGGCATTGTGAATCGGTGCGGGAAGCCTGGCCTCCATACTATTGCTTATTACTGTTGCTCACTGCGATTCTTAATTCCTGCGGCGGCATCGTTTCGGCACCAGAGGCTCCCCCGCCGGTCGCCGTCACGGTTACACCGGAGTCGGCGCAGGTATTCATCGGCGGCAGCATGCAGTTCAGCGCTGCGGTGCAGAATGCGTCGAACTCAGCGGTAAACTGGATAGTGACAGGTGGCAACGGTGCGCTGGGCAGTATCGATCCAACCGGCCTCTACGCAGCCCCGGCCTCGGTTCCAAACCCGGCGACCGTTACCGTCACCGCCGTTTTGCAGGCGAACTCCACCATAACCGGCTCCGCCAGCGTCACGGTTCAGGGACTTAGCGGAATTCAGGGACCGCTCTCGCTCTCCCCCGTGCTTTCGAGTGTCACGACTTCGCAGACTTTGCAATTGAGCGTATTGACTCCGGGCGTCATGAACACCGACGTGAACTGGGGAGTCGATGGCATTGCGAATGGAAATTCAGCCGTTGGCACAATCTCAACGAGCGGCCTGTATACGCCTCTCGGAGCGACCGGTTCCCATCTGATTACCGCAATACTGCAAGCAAATCACAATGCCATCGGCTCAGCGAATGTTGACGTCACTAGTTTCCCTGGCACACTTACATGGCGGAATGACAACATGCGCTCAGGTATAAATAACCAGGAGCTTGTCCTCTCACCCGCAACAGTCAATTCCGGCAGCTTCGGCAAACTGTTTTCGTGCCCGATCGATGGTTATGCATACGCACAGCCTCTCTACGTCCCCAATCTCTCGATTAACGGCGGCGCGCACAACGTTGTCTTCGTTGCCACAGAAATGGACAGTGTTTATGCGTTCGACGCGGACTCTAATCCTTGCATTCAACTATGGCATACGAACCTCGTTCCTTCTGGGTCGCAGGCCATTCCCACGCCGAACCTCGATCTCCCGAATGCCAGCATCGTGCCCTTCATTGGGATCACTGGCACTCCGGTCATTGACGTGAGTTCGAACACGCTGTATGTCGCCGCCGCGAGCGTAAGCCTCGGCGTCATTTCAACCTATAGCGAGCGGATCTATGCGCTCGACCTAGCAACGGGGTCACCTATAGTCCAGCCCAGTGGAGTCCCATTCTCCACTCCAGCGTCGCAGACACTGGGCGAACCGTTTGTCTCACGGGTGGAAAATCAACGGGCCGCGTTGCTGCTGGACAACGGAAATGTGTATGTCGCCTTCGGTTCCTATGAGAGCCAGGACGAATATCATGGCTGGCTGCTCGAATATGACACTTCCACAATATCGCAAACCGGGGCTTTCGACGTTACCCCTGGCGCCATTCAAGGAGGAATATGGCAAAGCGGAGGCGGCCCTTCAGCAGACAATACTCATGATGTTTTTGTAGTGACAGGCGATGGACCGTTCGTCGCTAGTCGCACCCCGAGCAGCTACAGCGACAGTTTCCTGAAATTCGGAGCTGCGGGAGGACTCTCGCAGCCACCTGACTATTTCACTCCGTGCAATCAGGCAACGTTCCAAGTGAATGGACTGGATGTCGGCGCGAGCGCGCCGCTCCTTTTGCCCGATTCCGCCGGGTCCGTCGCACAGCCACATTTGATGACTGGCGGTTCGAAGGGCGGTTCCCTGTACGTCGTGAACCGGGACAATCTTGGAAAATTCAATTGTCCGGATTCACTATCAGGCGTGCAGACTGTGACCGTTCCCAACGGCGGCCCCATCCTCAGCACGCCCTTGTTCTTGAACAATTCCGTGTACATCGCTCCAGCGAATGGAAATCTGCTGTCCTTTTCCATGACTGGAGGTACCCTTTCTTCATCCCCTTCTTCGCAATCTCAGGAGCCGTTGGGTCCGCAAGGGGCCACTCCCACTGTTTCCTCGAACGGAACAAGCAACGCCAT
>JBEKCU010000199.1:0-8896 GCA_050014735.1 Candidatus Acidiferrales bacterium
TCCACGCGAATCGAGGGTGGCAGGTGCAACTCGGTTACCGCTTTTTTTACTTCGGCTACGCCGGTTCCGAGGTCGATGCCTTCCAATCGCGCGGTTACTTCTTTCTCCTGCTGCAAATTATCGCGAAGGATCTCGGTCTGGCCGGGCACTTCACTGATCGTGGAAAGAGAACCGAGAGTCGAAGTCCCGCCGATGGAATTGACCAGCATTGTGTTGCTCATCGCTTCCAGCGAAGACCGGTTCGATTGCGGAAAGCGAACGCGCAGGGTGTAGGGACGGTCGTTGGCGATGATGGGCGCGGACGCGGGTTCGCCGTCCACAATCGCGGACGCTACCACGGTAAGCTGGTCGGTCGTGAAGCCGGCCTTCGCCGCCGTTTGCGGATTGATGTTGAAGACGACGGCGGGCCCGCTCGTCGTGTTTTCGATTCCGTCCTCGATATCCACGACCGGTTTTTTCTGGTTGATGTAAATCCGGCCGAGCGCGTCCGCTACTCGCGGCGCCCATGTGGCCAAAGCATCGGCGTCAGGGGAAAATAATTTGATGACTACGGGCTGAGGAGCGCCTGTGAGATCGGAAATCATGTCCTGAAGGACTTGCGTGAATTCGACATCGAGCCCCGGCTCTTCTTTTTTAACCTGAGAGCGAACATCGCTGATGATGTCGTCGATGTTGCGGTCCCTTTTGTCTTTCAGCTTGACCGCGATGTCTCCCGTGTTCGGCTCGGTCACTGCTGCAAGGCCCAACTGCAATCCAGTCCGCCGCGAAGTGTTTTCAACTTCGGGAACCGAGCGAATGATCTGCTCGACGTGGTTGATCACGCGGTTCGTCTCTTGCAGCGAGCTGCCGGCCGGCATGACGTAGTCCAGGATGAATCCGCCCTCGTCCATGGCTGGAAGCAGGTCGCTGCCCAGCGCGTTGAAGCAGAGATAGGAGACGCCGATCAGAATCAGGGAGAAACCCGCGAGCCACGCCGGATGTCGCAGGGCGCGGCGCATCCAGCGCTCGTAGAGCGAAATGATGGGGCCGAACCATCCGCCTTTCAGGGACGCTTCTTCTTCGGCCATCACACGTCGCATTTGCTCGGCTTCAGTCGATTCGACGGGTGCTTTTGGAGGCGTAATGATTATGCCCGCCAATCGTGAGATTGTCGTTCCCGGGCCTTGAAGATCGTTTTCGTCGGTCGCGGTTCTATTTTTCTTCTCGCGGCGGATCAGATGGACGCCCAGATTCGTCGACCACGTCAAAGCGAGCCCCAGCGATGTCAGAAGCGAGATGCTCATCGAAATCGCGAGCGCTCGGAAGAAAGTGCCTGTCACGCCGGTAATGGAAATGAGCGGGAGGAATACCACGATCGGAGTCAGCGTCGAACCGATCAGCGGCACAGTGAGTTCTTTCAGGGCGCTGCTGGTCGCTTGCAGCGGGTCTTCGCCGCCATCGCGGTGCAGGACAATGTTTTCAACGACCACGATTGCATCGTCGATGATCAGGCCTCCGGCAGCCGCAAGACCTCCCAGGGTCATCATATTGAAACTTTGGCCCAGGATTTTCATGACGATGAAAGTCACAAAAATAGCAACGGGAATGACAAGGCCCGTCATCAGCGCGGTGCCCAGGTCCCGCAGGAAGAGCCAGATGATGAATCCCGCGAGCAGCAGTCCGATGACGATCGCGTCGCGCACGCTGCCGATCGATTCGCGAACGATATTCGACTGGTCGTAAAAGACATTCAGATCGATGCCTGCGGGAAGACTGGAGCGAAGGCTGGCAATTTCCTGATGAACTTCGTTCGCAACCTCGACCGTGTTGCTGTCCGGCTGCCGGCTGACGCTGACAAGCACGGCAGGCTTTCCATTTGCGGTAACAACTGTATAGGCCGGGGCCGAGGACGGCGCCACTGTACCGATATCGCGAATGCGAACCGGCACATCGTTCACATTCTTGATGACAATATCGCCGATCTCCTCCGGCGAATGGACCTGCGAGTCAATCAGCCCGAGAAAAAGCTGGTGATTCCTGCTCAGCAGCCCTGGTGAATCGATCACATTGGTGTGATTGGCTGCATCCAGAATGTCCTGCACCGAGACGCGCGAGCGCAACATCCTGGAGGGGTCGGGGGTAATCTGGAATTCGGGTTGCTGTCCGCCTTGGACAATAACGGTGGCGACGCCATTGAGCCGGTTCAAACGAGGCTTGATGTCATACGTCGCCACTTCCCACAATTGCGTTTGCGGCACTTTGTCGGAGGTGAGGCTGTATCCGAGGATCGGGAAGCTTGCGAAATCGAGGCGGTGCGTATCGATCTGGGCCGTGGACGGCAGCGTGCCCTGAATGCGCGCCAGCGCCGAATTTACTTGCTGAAGCGTCTGCACCATGTCCACGCTCCAGCTAAACGAAAGATCCACTTCCGCGGACCCGCGGCTCGTCACCGAGCGGACATCTTCGAGGCCCGGCACGCTATTTACTGCGTTCTCGATCGGACGGGTGATTGTCACTTCCATCTGATCGATGGGCATCACGCCGTTATCCACGCCGACGATGATTCGGGGGAAGTCGGTCGCCGGGAAGACGGCAATCGGCAGCGTAAAAGCCTCATAAATGCCGACAATGGCGAGAATCAAAATCAAAAAAATAATCGATTTGGAGTGTCGGGCGAACCAGTAGTGTGATGCCTGGTCACGCAACGGTGTCTTCAAGCTCGGCGCGTCGCCCGCTGACGTCACTGGTCCTCGTCCTCGTCGGGCATTTTCGGCGCTTGAACCTGGATCTTGGTTTTCGCCAGCACATCTTCATCTTCCTTGTCGAGTTCGAACGCTCCCAGGGTCACAACTCGTTCGCCACCTTGCAGGCCGTCGGTCACCTGAATGTTCTGGGCGTCCCGGATGCCTGTCTTCACTTTTTTCTTGTGGGGAACGTTATCGCCATCCAGCACGATCACGGACGTTACGCCGTCGGGATCTGTCAACAAAGCCGCCATCGGAATTACAATGGCGCTGGGAACGGTCTCTCCGATCATGGTTACGCGCACGCTGCTTCCCGGTCTCAGGCGATCGCCCGGATTGGGAGCTTGCACCCACACTTCCACGGTGGTGCTGTTCGGGTCTAAAGCAGGACTGATGAGGGTGACCTTTCCCTTCACGGCCGCATTTTGACCGGGCACGGAAATGGTCGCCGCGTCCCCTGCTTTCAGCGAGTACGCCTCGCCCTGCGAGATGTGCGCACGAGCGATAATTCGGGACAAATTCATTATGGTAATAACCGGGGAGCCGGCCGCCGGAGTTTCGCCCGCATAAACCGGCCGGTCGGTGACGACGCCATCGATAGGGCTTGTAATTCTCGTATAGCTAAGCTGAGCTTCAGCGCTCGCGGTGTCACCTCTTGCCGCGTTGAGTTGTGCCTCCGCCACCCTGAGATCTGCCTGTTTTTCCGCCAGATCGTATTGGTTTTGAGCTTGGGTCAAAGCAACCCGAGACTCTTCAACGTCCTTGGCGGCAATTGCGCCTTCCTTATAGAGAGCCTCCCGGCTGTCGAACAGTTTCTGCGCGGCATCGAGAGTTTGCCTGGCCAGTTTTGCATCTTGACCGGTTTTCTGGAGTTGCATGCTGTAGCTTGCTTCCGCTTGCTGAAACCCACCCTGGCTTTTCAATTGCGCGCCGGCCAGGTCCTGGTTTTCCAGCTCCGCGAGCAGTTGTCCGGCTTTCACATGACTGCCTCGGTCCACGTAAAACTTCTTGACCGGCGAGCTGACCTTGGGAACAATCGCCGCCTGTTCAAGCGGATAGAGAATCGCATCGGCGATGACTTTGCGCTGAATGGGTTCTTTCTCGGCCGCGTCCACTTGAACGGTCACGGTAGGCGCAGCCTCGGGCGCTTCCTTCTTGGAACAGCCTGACAAGAAAAGGCCGGCAACGACGATGCTAGTTATGGCTCGTAGACGCATTGCATTTTGCTGATGAAACTTGCCGGCATGTTTTTGCATGACTCAGAAACTTCCAGTAAGTGTTTGGAGATTTGCCAGGGCCGCTCGGTAGCGCGCCTGGCCGTCGATGTATGAATTTCGAGCCTGTACCAGCATATTTTCTGCATCCACGACTTCGGTTGCCGGTGACGCTCCGCCCGTGAATCGCAAGTTAGTGAGACGCAGACTCTCAGCCGCAAGTTCCGCCGTTTGGCGCGATTCTTCGATGGAGGCATGCGCGACGGCCGCCTCGTTATAGGCGGCGTAGAGTTCACTCACTATTTGGCGTTGCGTCTCGCTCATCTGCGCTTTCGCCTGCTGTTGCTTATACTCGGCTTGATGGAGTTTGCTGCGCAGCGTGCCCCAATCCCAGACGGGCACGGTCAACGCGGCTGTGAGGAAATAGCCAAGGTTGGGAACGACGCCCGCCTCCGGAAACGCGGCCCTGGCGCAGCGCAGAGCAAAACAATTCGCTTCGATGCCGTAATCGGTATCCACAACGATCGTCGGGAGAAATGCGGTCTTCGACGCTGTTACATCCAGATCCGCCTGACGGCCCATCTCGATGGCGGCGCGAAGCTCGGGATTCTCTTTTTCGGCCATCGCCTGCACGTCTGGAAATGGAGGCAGGGCTTGAGCGGAATCCAAATCGTCGACGACGCTAAAATTTTCGTTGAATGTGGGGAACAGCAGCACGGCCAGATTCAAGCGAGCGTCTTCCATGGAGAGTTTTGCTTCTTCAAAGGCCTGCTGCTGGATGCGATATTGAATCTCCGCTTTGAGCGAGTCGCTATGTGCGGACTGGCCTTGCCGCTCTGAATTCTGTGACATATTCAGGAAATCCTTGGCCTGTCCCATGGCCAGCTGTGCGGTGGCATATTTCCGCTGAGCGACAATCAAGGCGTAGAAAGTTTTGGTTACCGTGACGATCAGGCCCCGCTTCGCAATTTCAGCCTTCGCGTTCGCCAGCGCTTCTCCGGCTTTTGCGCGGTTGTATGCCGTCCCGATGAGAAGGGCGGGAGAAAGATCCTCATGATAGACGCCCCAGGCGCGGTAAACGTGAACCCCATCGTTTGTAACGAATCTGCCGTCGGAAATGAGTCCACCATTTCCCTGTGTGCCAAGGTATTGCGTTGTTGCGGTAACCGTGGGCAGCATGGCGTTCCTCGCCTGCAACCGATCCTCATGCGCGAGTTTCGCGTCGGAGAGAGCGCCCAGAAACTGGGCATCGTTCTTACGCGCTCGTTCGAGCGCGTCCTGGAGCGTCACCGTGACTGGCGGCACCGCCTGGCCCGGTCCTGAAGGCCGTACCAATTGGACGTCACGGTTGCTGGATGGCGCGGGGGGAGCCACTTGCGCTGTTGTATTCGTTATCGGAAAAAGGATGGCGAATACGAAGCTCACTGCAAGACCAAGCGGGTGGACGAAAAGGGAACTGCGACGCGAGCTCGAAGTTTTTCTCGATTGGCGCGATGCGTTCGCTTCCGATCGACACAAACTCTCCATGAAATCAACCTCCTGGCATGCGGCCATTTGTAATTTTGCAGCCCCTCTAGATTTGTAAGACCCCGGCCTGGAAAGGTAATTCGCGGTACATTAAGCGAACCTTAAGAACTGATCTGTTAGAGTTACTATAAGGCATACAAGGCGAGGGAGATCTGTCGTTTGGAGCACGGCTGGCCGTTCAGTGCGGACGATTTCGACGAGCAACGGACTTATGGGGCTTAGAATGGGCAATCGCGATATAGCACTCTGCAAAACCGGTACGTGGACCATTCATTCACTTTTCCTGCCCGGATTCGCTCCAGGCTCCATTCCGTGCTCGATGCTACGTTGAACGCAATTCTGTCCGATACCTCAGGATGATAAATCTTTGAGATTTGCCACAGTCCACGGCTCGCATCGCCGTCGCCTTTTGCGCGCGGATTAAATTGAGACTCATGTTTCACAATCCAGAGAGCCAGAACGGGATTCACACCATGCTCACTGGCCTGGCTTTGGACATAGGCTCTTACTTCCCGTGCCGAGGGTCTGTCGCCTAGCGATTTCAGGGGATTGAAAGGCGCGCGATACAGCTTTACCGGGCTTGCCGTTTCTCTCTTGTGAATGATTACCTTAACAGGGACATCGAAATTCTGCGTTCTTACGGTTGGAACGACGCCGGCGCGGGGCTCGGTGAGATTCGCTGAAAATGCTATGAGCGGCAGCGAATAAAATGCGAGCCAGAGCAGCTTCTCGATCAGGTTCGTTTTCATGAAACCGGATTATACATAAAGGCGAATAGAAAGCGAATGCAAAAACCGAGTGTTGGACGTGGGGCGGGTTCCGAGACCACGCCAAAGTTAACAGAGCCTGGCCGATCTGCGACGCGGTGCTTTCGATGTGATGCGGGGATTGCCCCAGGGAAACTCCCAATTCACCGGCAAACAAACGTTGTCCGAGAAGAACTCCCGTGGGGCTGGCCATCCTGAGGCTATCGCGTCGACCCACCTCAAAATGCTGCTTTTATTGAACGTTCAGGCAGCCCTTCAGTCAATTCAGGGCACAATCGTTTGCCCTTTCATCTGTACCGGGGCTGGCCTTCAACTAGTCCTTCGGACAAGTTGTCCCACCCCCTCCACAGGTGTATTCGAATAGGACGGGATTGTTTGCCCCGAATCGGTGTGTGAGGTCTCCCATGGCGACAGCGACGACTCCATCTCCCGGTGAATTGACGGCAAATAATACAGATAAGTTTTATCGAGCTCGGATTGTGGAGCGGCAGGACCTCACTGCGAATCTCTGGCGAATCAAGGTCGATCCCGGAGGCGCGTTCTCTCATCTTCCCGGCCAATACGCCACGCTTGGCGTGGTAACGACCCACAAGCATGTCGAGCGGGCGTATTCAATCGTTTCCGCGCCGCAGGAAGGCCTCCTGGAATTCTTTATCGAAATGGCGCCAGGGGGAGAACTTACGCCCTTGCTTCACGAGTTGCGCGTGGGCGATTCGTTGACTTGCCGCAAGATTGCCAAGGGTCGGTTCACCCTCGATATGCAGAGTGGACGTAAAAATCACTTACTCATCGCAACCGTCACCGGCGTGGCGCCGTTTGTCAGTATGATCAGGTCGCTGAGGCACGAATCGAGAATTTCCGAAACTAGACATTCGCTCTTCCTGATTGACGGCGCAAGTCATTCCCCGGAGCTCGGCTATCAGGAGGAACTCGCGCTCGTAGCGGCCGAATCGCGATGGTTCAATTTTGTTCCCACCGTTAGCCGACCGTGGGACGATCCGTTATGGAATGGGGAAACTGGCCGAGTGGACGATTTGATTCGGAAATATACCGACGCGTGGGGTTTGACTCCTCAAACGACAACGGCTTATTTGTGCGGCAATCCCACGATGATCGAGAATAGCAAGGGCATCCTGAAACGGCGTGGATGGAAAAAAGATGGGATGAAAGACGAGGTCTACTTCGTTCGCGGCCATCACGACCCGCAACCTGAACGAAAGTTGCAGCCGCTGACAGCATGCTAATCCTTGGCGGGACCAACAGCGCTACTGGATAGGCAGTTCGTAGATGCTCAAGCTGAACTTGGGAATCGTAAGCCGGCCTGGAGTTTCTGTCAGCGGACTTTCCACAATATCCACGACCGGCGGTTTTCCGGGTGCATTCGCAGCCGCGAGGGCGTCGCTGCTGATTCTCCACAATCGACCTTTGTTCTGAATTGTCGCGCCGTAGAACGCGACGTCGATTGACTGGCTCGATTCGGTCGGGTTGACTATAGCCAGCGTCAGTGTTTTCCGGTCGGCGGTCAAAGCGGCCACGGCATCCAGAGGGAAAGTGTCGGCGCCCGATGGAGTTTTGGATTTGTCCACTCCAACCGTGCCCTGAACGTCGTGCCGCGGCTCCCGGTTGAGGCCCTCGCTGGCCCGAGTCGTACCGACGAAAGTTGCCCTGTGAGTTATTGTCTGTATTGAAATCCAGGACCAACGGCCAGTGTGCAATTCAGATTATTCGGGACACAATTCTAGCAAGCTATCTGGAGAGTTCCATTTCGATCAAGACTTGCTTGTTAGCGACGTTCTCGACTCTCTGGACTTTGAGACTAAGAGCAACGCAGCTTTTCGCAGATCGCCTAGCTGTGAGACGCAACGTCGGAATTGGCTCCTGCATCCGGGGAGAAAATCCAAGGATTACGAATATTCGGACTTAGGACGACCAACCCAACTGAGGAGAATAAAATTGCGAATATGGATGTTTGCCGCGTCGCTGATTCTGTTTGGCCTTGTAAATCTGTATCCCGCGCCATCTTTTGCGCAGTCTGAAAGCTCAACGATCGCGATGGCGACGCCCACCGCCTCGTATCCTGCCACTCCTCAACCGGCCGCTGCCGCTGCGGCAAGCGTACCGAGCCCATCAGCCGCCGAAGGAGGAGGCAGCGGTGTGCTTTCACGGATGGGCGTCGGAATCAGCATCTCCCCGACGCTGGGAATAGGCGCCGAAGCAGCGTACGAAGTAACCCCCCGAATCAACGTGAGGGGCGGCTTCAATTATTTTAGCTACACCGCCAACTTCAACAATAGCGGTGTCAGCTACGGCGGTACGCTAAAGCTCGAATCCGGCGAGGTGCATCTGGATTATTTTCTGTGGCACAGCCTTCATGTGAGTCCGGGCCTGATGTTCTCGCCTGGGAACCTGCTCAGCGCGAATCTCAGCGTGCCGGGCGGGAATACCTTTACTCTTTCCGGCACAACCTATGAGAGCAGTCAAGCCAGTCCCATTGCCGGCACAGGTTCTCTGAAATTCAATACCGTTGCACCGTCTATTCTTTTCGGAGTCGGGAATTTAGTCCCGCACGGGAACCATCGGTTCAGCATGAAGTTTGAAATCGGCGGGGCCTACCGTGGAACACCCACCACCGCGCTGAATTTCACGGGCAGCGCGTGTCAACAAA
>JBEKCU010000200.1:0-8853 GCA_050014735.1 Candidatus Acidiferrales bacterium
AGCTTTGAGGGCCAAGCTCGAAGAGGAAGCCATCTTTCTCAATCGTCGCGATGACGCCGCCAGGGCGTGTTCCCGCTTCCAGGACGCGAGCAGGAATCCCTGATTGTTGAAGGTGATACGCGCAAGCAAGCCCGGAAATTCCCCCGCCAATCACGACTGCGGGAAATGGGGATGGCGAAGGGATGGACACAAAGCCTCGATCCGTTGCTCAGAGTGTTTTTGAAAACAGCTGGCGGCTTTCGAGCTTTTGTTTTTCGAGATACGGATCGAAAACCATGGCGATATTTCGGATAAAAATCCGCCCTAAAAGGGAGGTTCCGATCGAATCGCTTTCGAGGTCGACGAGGCCATCATCGACGAACGGGGCCAGGCGCTCGAGTTCCGGCGCGAAAGTCTCGTCAAAGTCGATGCCGAATTCGCTTTCGATTTCGCTCTTCACCAGGAGGCCGTGACACAGGATGCGGTTAATCACGGCTCGTCGCAGCAAATCGTCGCTCGTCAAACGGTAGCCGCGCATTGTGGCGATTCCGAGGCGCTCGACAAGACCGCGATACGTTGCTACGTCGCGGTCATTCTGCGCATAGCTGCCGCAGACGCCGCTGATCGCGCTTACGCCCATGCCGTAGAGGTCCGCGCCGGCCTTCGTTGTGTAGCCCTGAAAATTGCGATGCAACGTACGCTCGCGCTGCGCCACGGCGAGCTCGTCATTGGGAAGTGCGAAGTGGTCCATCCCGATATATTGATATCCCGCGTCCATGAAGTGTTCCAGGCCCGCGCGAAAAATGCGGAATTTCTCCATGCCCTCTGGCAGGCGCATGGCCAATGCACCCTGCTGCTTGCGCAGCCAGGGCACATGGGCGTAACTGAACATCGCGACACGATCGGGTTCCAGCGCAACGACCTGCTCCACCGTATGCGCAAAACGCTCGGCGGTCTGAAGCGGCAGGCCGTAGATCAAATCCACATTGATGCTGTCGAAGCCGAGTTTTCGCGCGCCTTCAATGAGGTCGCGTGTCATCTCGAGCGGCTGGACGCGGTTGATTGCCTGTTGCACTTCGAGGTGAAAATCCTGGATGCCCATGCTCAGGCGATTGAAGCCGAGCTTCCGCAGCGTTTCCAGATGCGCTTGCGAGGTTACACGTGGATCGATTTCGATGCCGATTTCCGCGTCGGGGGCGAAATGGAATCGCTCCGCCGTGAAGCGAAATAACTGTTCCATTTGTTCCGGCGTCAGGTAGGTTGGCGTGCCGCCGCCCCAGTGAAATTGCACGACGGGCCGCTCGCGCGACACGAAGCGGCTTACATGCTCGATCTCGCGCTCAAGGGTTTGAATGTATGGCGGCGCGACGCTGTGATCTTTTGTTATGACGACGTTGCAGGCGCAGAACAGGCACAAGCTCTCGCAGAAGGGTAGATGCATGTACAACGAAACAGGATTGCGTGCCTCGTTTCCCGCCGCGTAATATCGCTCGAGATCGTCAGGGCCAAAATCGTTCTGCCACACCGGTGCGGTCGGATAACTCGTATAGCGAGGCCCAGGGCGATTATACTTCTCCAGAAACGCCTCGGAGATTTCGAAGCGTTCGCGGTTCAGTTCGAGATGGATGTTCGCATCGCTCATGCGTTCCTGACGCGGCCTTCCAATCGTGCGCCAACCGCAACCGGAGCGGACTGCCCCGCCTGCACGAATGCGCGCGCATTTTCAACAGGGGTTTGCTGCAAGATGCCATGACCGAGATTGAGAATGTGGCCAACGCCCCCTGTGCTTTCGACAGCGTCGCGAGCAGCATCGCGAACGACTTCTTCGGGCCCCAGGAGCACGCAAGGATCCACGTTGCCCTGCAGCGCGATATGAGATCCGACCTGCTCCCGCACTGTCGCCAAATCCACACGCCAGTCAACGCTCAGCACATTTGCGCCGGATTCGGCGGCAGCGACCAGCAGATGGCTCGACGCCTTGGTGTACAGGATGACCGGAGTATCGCCCGCTCTAATTTCCTCGATCAAAAGGTGCGTGGCGGGCAATGCGAATTCCAGGTATTGCTGTAGCGTCAGTTCTCCAACCCATGTATCGAATAGCTGAACGGCAGTGGCGCCTGCGGCGATTTGCGCGCGCAAATACCCCGCTGTTGCCCGCGCGATTCGGTTTAGCAGCGTGCGGAACAGGGCCGGTTCCGAGTAGAGCATCGCCTTCGCTGTGGGAAATCCATCTTTCCCGTGGCCTTCGATCATGTAACACGCCAGCGTCCACGGAGCGGCGGCAAATCCAAGAACCGGGATATCCGGGCCGAGTTCTTGCGTAAGCCCGCGTATGGCGTCCATCAAAAAGCCGGTTTCCTGTTCGGGATCGAAGACGGAAAGTTCGTTGATCTGAGCCGCCGTTCGAAGCGGAGATTCGATCACCGGCCCTTTGTCGGTGAGTTCGAACGGCAAACCCATCGCGCCCGCGGGGATCAAAATATCCGAAAATACGATGACGGCGTCCACTCCCAGAATGCGGCGAGGCTGGAGCGAAACTTCGATGGCCAGTTCCGGCGTGCGGCACACTTCCAGAAAATTGTGTTTTTGGCGTACGGCCCGGTATTCCGGCAGATACCGCCCGGCCTGCCGCATGATCCAGACGGGCACGCGCTCGACAGGTTCGCACCGGCACGCGCGCAGGAAGAGTGCTTTCGAGCTCACGGATTCGGTCGTTTGAGTCATTGGGGGCAGAACGCCCCTTTGATCATAACAAAACTACGCGTTGGCTGCATTGTCGCGAGGTTGTAGGTCAGACGGCCAGCTTCCGGCGGGGGATTGATTGGGCTCTGCGTCGGAAAGATGGGAGAAAGTGGCTCAAGGCCGCCCGAAAGAATATGGATAATTTAGGGTCCATTTTTTCAATCACCGTTTTACATGGTTCGACATGCCGTGCCGCTGCCCCGGACTCTTCCGTGCTGAACCGATGAGCGGTGCCGTTCAGTCTGCACAATCCAGGTGCAACGCCGGTTTAGAAATCCAGGCTCGTCAAAACTGGCTTAGCCGCCGTTGATGCCAAAATTGTTGCCAAAGTTGCCGTTATTCCCGTTGTTCCCATTGTTTCCGAAGTTGCCGTTATTCCCGTTGTTGCCGTTGTTTCCGAAGTTGCCGTTATTCCCGTTGTTGCCGTTATTCCCGTTGTTGCCGTTATTCCCGTTGTTTCCGTTGTTTCCGTTGTTTCCGTTGTTTCCGTTGTTTCCGTTGTTTCCGTTGTTGCCGTTGTTGCCGCTGTTTCCGTTGTTGCCGTTGTTGCCGCTGTTTCCGTTGTTGCCGTTGTTGCCGTTGTTGCCGTTGTTCCCGTTGTTTCCGTTGTTCCCGTTGTTTCCGTTATTCCCGTTGTTTCCGTTATTCCCGTTGTTTCCGTTGTTTCCGTTGTTTCCGTTATTCCCGTTGTTGCTTCCATTGTTCCCATTGTTGGCCGCGTTGTTAGCGGCATTGTTGGCGGCATTGTTGCTGCTGGTGCCGGTGGCCAACACAGTACTGGCGCTGGAGAAGCTGCTTTGAATCGAAGTCGACAGCGACTTAACGCTAGAGGTCGCAGCCAATGCGATTAGAAGCAAGATCAGCGCGTATTCGACCAGATCCTGGGCTCGTTGTTCTTTCCATAAGTTAGTTAAGTATTGCTTCACGTGCAGGACATATTTTTTCATTGCCGTAGCCCCCGAATCGATTCGCATGAACGTAGCCCGCTGCATTTCGATGAGAGCATTTCATTTGCCAGTCTACCCTCAGGCCGAAGGGCAATCTTAGCCTTCGAGATTCAATGGGATCGCGTTGAATACAGTCTTATTACCATTGTGTTAGATTACCGCAGTTTGAAAAGTGTTCCCTTTTGTGAGCGTCCGGGCAGGACGGAAGTATCGAATTGGTGACAGAGTTCCTCCACTCTGCTTATACATCGGTTCACCGTATATATATCGTGAACCGATATATATATATGAGGCAGCCCTCCAGTTGGAATATCCACGATGGCCGGCCCTACCGCGGGATAAACTGTCTTGTATTTCGCAAATTGGCAAGCTCTGGGCAATTCGTCGTAGATAGGTCCTGATTAGCGTTGGTGCTTTATCGGACGCGCGTTTTCACGGATAGCTAAAGGCAGGCACGATCCTCGGCGCGCGTGCTTTATGCCTGTAGAATTGGCTATAATGTTGAGGCAACCGACATTTGCGACGGGCTGGAGCAGTCTGCCCGACGAATGACGTCGCCCAATGATGAACCCATACGTGCTCGCGACGCTACTTTTCTACGCGGCGAGCCTTGCCCTATATATTTGGAATTTGCGCGAGCCCTCACGCGTGGCGGGCATCGGGGCGACCTCGTGTCTTGTCGGCGGGCTGATTCTTCATTACATAGCGCTGCTGGATCGCTCGCGGATGATTCACGCGGTGCCGTATGACGATCTGTTCGGTTCGCTTTCGCTTTTTGCCTGGCTGCTCGCGGCCACGTATCTGTGTTTAGAGGCGATCCACCGGCGCCGAGCCGTTGGCCCATTTGTATTGCCGATCGTGCTCGCTGTATTTCTCCTCGCACACCTGCCTGAGGCTAAAGCGATCA
This sequence comes from Candidatus Acidiferrales bacterium, assembly GCA_050014735.1. Lineage (GTDB taxonomy): Bacteria > Acidobacteriota > Terriglobia > Acidiferrales > UBA7541 > Palsa-360. Next base: position 4,576 of record JBEKCU010000200.1, read on the forward strand.
AGGCGCCGCCGGCGCAAGGGCCACTCTTCGCGTTTCACGTCACGCTGAATATCATGGCGTACGCGGCCTTCGCGATTTCCTTCGTGTTGAGCATCATTTTTCTTGTTCAGAACAGCCGTTTGCGCGGCCACAAGTTGGGCATCGTCGGATGGCGTTTCCCCGCGCTCGATGTCCTCGAGCAAATGACGCGCAGCAGTGTTCTGATCGGGTGCTGTTCGCTGGCAGCCGGGATGACAGCCGGTTTGATCTGGGCGCACCGGCTGCAGGGGCGCTACTGGGATGGCGACCCGAAAGTGCTCGTCACATTCCTCATTCTGGCGGCCTATTTGGGATATACGTTGCTGGCGCGGACTGCGGCGTGGCGAGGAGCGCGGGCGTCGGCGCTATGCATATTTAATTTCGTGTTCGTGGTTTTCAGTTACAGTATCGTGAACCGATATCTATCGCACTTCCACCGATACTTCTGAGCGGGTGCGGGCTGGAAATTAGATGGAAATTGTTCTTATTGGACTGAATCACCGGACGGCGACGGTGGAATTGCGCGAGCGCGTCGTTTTCAGCGCGGACCAAGCGCGCGAAGCCGCCGAACAGCTGCGTTCACGCGGAATACTGGAAGAAACGCTTGTGCTTTCGACCTGCAATCGCAGCGAGCTGTACGGCGTTCCGGGCGAGCTATCGATTAATAGCGCCGGAGCGGTGGAACTGTTCCTTGCGTCCTTCCACCAACTGTCCCCGAGCGAATTAAACGGCTCACTGTACCGCCATCGCGATAGCCATGCCGTGCGCCATTTGTTCCGTGTGGCCGCAGGGCTCGATTCGATGTTGCTGGGCGAGGCGGAAATTCTGGGGCAGTTGCGGGATGCGTACGGGATCGCCCTTGAACACGGCGAGACGGGCCCGGTGCTCAATCGGATGTTCCAGGGCGCGCTCGAAGTCGGCAAACGCGTTCGATCCGAAACGGAGATCGGAACCAGGCCAGTGTCGGTTGCATTTGCCGGAGTGAAGCTTGCCGAGCGCATCTTCGGGAAACTGAACACCCATCGCGCGCTGATTCTTGGCGCGGGCGCGACCAGCGAACAAGTTGTGCGTCATCTCTGCGATCGAGGAATCAAGCAATTGCGTGTGCTGAATCGCACCGCCGAACATGCCGTCGATCTCGCGGCGCGCTTTGGCGGGGAGGTGATTCCGTGGGAAAGCCTCGGCGCGGCGCTGGATTGGCCGGACCTGATCGTTACTTCCGTATCGGTCAGTGAGCCGATTCTGACGCGGCCGATGATCGAGCGAGCCATGGCGAGGCGCGGCAATCGTGCGTTGTTGCTGATCGACCTTGGCGTTCCGCGCAACGTTGCGGCGGAGGTCGGAAATCTTTACAACACCTATCTGTATAACATCGACGACCTGACCGAAATCGTCGAGCAGAACAAAAAAGCGCGCGAAGCGGAGATTCCGAAGGCGGAAGCGATTATCGAGGAACAAATCGGAAAATTTCTGCACTGGCAAGCGGGGGCCACGACGGGCGTCGTTCTCGGCGAGCTTCGCGCCAAGCTGGCCGCCGAGCGCGAAGCATTTTTGCGCGAACGCCTGGCGGCGATGCCTCATCTTTCCGAGCAGGATCGGGCGCAGGTATCCGACATCCTAAAGGAGTTCATGGATCGCACGGTTCTCGATCCAGCCGAGCGCATGCGCGGCATTCCGGAGCTTCGCCGAAAACTCCAAAATCTGGAAGCGCTGCGAGATTTATTCCATCTGGGCCGGGAAAAGCCTTGAGGCCGCTGCGAATTGGCACGAGGGGCAGCGCGCTGGCTCGCTGGCAAGCGAAGTCCATCGCGGAGGCATTGCGCCAAAGCGGGGGTGTTGAAACCGAATTCGTCATCATCAAGACTTCCGGGGACAAATTTCAGCAAACGAGTTTTAGCCAGATGGGAACCAAGGGTGTCTTCATCAAGGAACTGGAAGACGCGCTGCTCGAACGCCACGTGGATCTGGCCGTGCATAGCATGAAAGACCTGCCGACGGAAATGCCCGCCGGATTGACGATTGCGGCAATTTGTAAACGGGAAGATGTGCGCGACGCTCTGCTTTCCTCAGCGGGATCCACATTGGATATGCTGCCGCACGGTGCGCGCGTTGGGACGAGCAGCCTCCGCCGTCAATCGCAACTGCTCCACGCGCGAAACGATCTGCGCATGCTCGAGATTCGCGGAAACGTGGACACCCGTATCGAAAAGCTGAAACGCGGCGATTACGACGCGATTGTGCTCGCCAAGGCTGGACTCGACCGGCTTGGGTTGAGCGCGAACATTACTCAGGTGCTGCCGCAGGAGGTTTCATTGCCCGCCGCGGGTCAGGGAGCCATCGGAATCGAGGCGCGCGCGGAAGACGCCGAAACATTGCAGGTCCTTCGTGTGCTGAACGACGGCGAAACTCGTAGCAGTGTCAGCGCTGAACGCGCTGCGCTGGCGAGCCTCGAAGGCGGCTGTCAGGTCTCGATTGGGGCATGGGGACGCGTCGAGCGGGGCCATCTGTTGCTCGATGTCGCGGTATTGTCTCCGGACGGCGCGCACCGCATCTGGGAAAAAAGTTCAGGTTCTCCGGAAGAAGCGGAATCGATCGGTGTGCGAGTCGCCCAGAAATTAATCGAGCGCGGCGCCGCGGCTCTGTTAGCCCGCGAGAATCGGGGAACGCGTGCATGAGCGCGGACAAACCACTGGATGGGAAACGCATCGTTGTGACGCGCGACATCGAGCAGGCGCGAGGGTTCAAAGATTTACTTGAAAAGCTTGGAGCCATTGTTTTGTTGATTCCGGCGGTCAGTTTTTCGGAACCGGCGGATTCGACGGCGCTGGATCGCGCCATAGGCTCGCTCGATGAATTCGATTGGATTCTATTTACGAGTGCGAATGCTGTCCGATTTTTCGTGAAGAGGTGCCGGAAACTCGGCCGTGCGTTTGCCGAAGCGAAGCGTCCGTGCTGCGCGGCTGTCGGTCCGGTGACGGCGAGCGCAGCCGCAGCGGAAGGCTTCGCCATTGATCATGTCGCGAAGGAATTTCTTGGCACATCTCTGGCTTTGGAGTTGAGCGCCGTTCTGACTGGGAAGCGAGTTCTGTTGCCGCGCAGCGAACGAGCTGGCAGGGATTTGCCCGAAGCGCTCAAATCGGGAGGCGCCGAGGTGACCGAAGTTGTGGCGTATCATACCGGCGGGGTCGGCGCGGCTGATCCGGGGGTGATGCAAGCGTTGCGAGAGGCGCGCGTGGATGTTGTATCGTTCTTCAGTCCGTCGGCCGTCGAGAATCTTCGAGGCGAATTGGGCGCGGACGTGCTTTCGCGGCTTGCAACGAAAGCGGCCCTGGCTGCCGTGGGGCCTGTAACCGCTACAGCGCTGCGCAAAATCGGCTTGCCTGTGGCGATAGAAGCGCCGGAGGCCACCGCCGAATCGATGACCCTTGCGATTGAAAACTATTTTTCAACGCGGGGAGCTTCTCAAGTGAGGTCTCAATGAGCTTTCCCGTAACACGCCCTCGGCGGCTACGGCGCAGCGAGGCGATCCGGTCCCTGGCGCGGGAGAACCACCTATCGACCCATGGCTTCATCTATCCGATGTTTGTATGTCCCGGAAAGAACGTGAGGAATCCAATCGCCTCAATGCCGGGAGTCGCGCAGCAATCGGTCGACATGTTTCTAGAAGAATGCCGCGAAGTTGAACAGCTCGGGATTCCTGGAATCATTCTGTTCGGTATTCCGGAACACAAAGACGCGCATGGTACGGAAGCCTATGCTGCGGACGGCGTGGTGCAGCGCGCGGTGGAAGCCGTGCGTGCCGCCAAGTTGAACCTGCTCGTCATGACGGATGTGTGTTTGTGCGAATACACAGATCACGGGCATTGCGGCGTTGTCGAAAACGGGGAAGTGAAGAACGATCCGACGCTGGAATTACTCGCCGCGGAAGCGCTATCGCACGCGCGGGCCGGCGCCGATATTGTTGCTCCGTCCGACATGATGGACGGCCGCGTCGGAGCGATTCGAAAGGCCCTAGATAGCGCGAAATTTGAAGACATCGCGATCATGAGCTACGCGGCCAAGTATTGCTCGGGTTTTTACGGACCATTTCGCGAAGCGGCGGAGTCGGCTCCGCAATTCGGCGACCGGCGCGGTTACCAGATGGACCCGTCGAACGCGCGCGAGGCGATTCGCGAAGTCGAGTTGGACCTGGCCGAGGGCGCCGACATGGTGATGGTGAAGCCGGCGATGCCGTATCTGGACATAATTTACAGAGTCCGT
>JBEKCU010000201.1:0-8831 GCA_050014735.1 Candidatus Acidiferrales bacterium
CGTCTTTTGCCGTAATGGTAGTCGGCGTTTTCACTGCGATCTCCGTTACTGGCAGCCCACGCTACCACCTCCACCACTGCGGGCCGCTCGCGACTTAGCAGGAAGCGATGCTCGTCTTTCAGCCGCTGAAGTCCGGCGGGCGTGATGTAATTTTTGAGCGGCGGTCCGGGTTCGTCTCGCACCGGTTCTCTTAGCGGTCGCTTCGTTCGCATTTGCCAATCTGCCATGGGATTTCGTGTACTTGTGGGTGACCCAATCTCGGAAGGTCAGCGTCCCGGTCCCGATAATTCTTCGCACGGTTGACGTGACGTACGCGGGCTGGACGTCGAATGATACATCGGTCTTTCCTGTGGCGCTCTTAGAAAATGCGGTCACCCGTGTTCCTCGATCTTCGCTCAAAACTGGGGCTCGAGCGCCTTCGTGGAGGATTCGCAAAAAAGTGAACGCAAAACCGGATATTAGGGACGCCTTGCTCGTCCAGAGAATGAGCCACTGGCTCATACGTCCAAAACACGGCCCCATCGACAACTGTTCGAAACGGCGCGGACGCAAGAACTACTTTTAGCTCGTACGAAAGCACAAAAATCTAGCCATGCAGAACCATTTCCGAGAGTCTGACGTGTATTTGAGATGAACATGGAGAGCGAAAACGACCCTGGAGTGCTCGCGGTGGCTGCCACTGGCAGCGGAGCGCGGGCGGCGGGAGGTCGCTCGACGCCATTTGGTGGAATTTCCCACATGACGATAACGCCGTTTCACAGGACTTGGAACCACAGTACAGTTGTGGTCGGACATCGCGTTCAGGTTACAATTGGCTCAAGAGAAACGGCATGTCTTCTCTCTTGTAGAATGAAACTCAAAGATATTTTCAGAATATACGGTCCGTTGCAATGGCAGCGAACCTCCAAGGACGAACCGTTCTCGGGCCTTGAGCGTTAAGATTCTGGATTCTGTGTAGGATCTGTTGTGGTGGCAAATTCAGTGTGTAGCAGTTAGGAAAAGCAGTAGGATGCGGAATCTAGCGTCCGATGTAGACTGCTTGTGATTGAGGCTAGCCAAAATGGGGATTCCCGCTCAGATGAGTACAGTGACGCCAGTTCGTCCCGGTATGCCTGCGTGGCGGCCCGCTAACCGCGAACACGAACGCATCTTTTTCGGTGGGATGACGCTGCTGATGATGGCGACAATTCTACTGGGATTTCGCGCCACGCACTTTCCGCTGGGCCCCAAGCCCGCTGCGCTCGCCAGCTCCATCATTGTAGTCCACGGCGCCATCTTCTCAACATTTTTAGCTTGCTTTCTGATGCAGGTGGCTCTGGTTTCGGCCAAGAAGGTACGCTGGCACATGAAGCTCGGCCTGTGGGTCTACGGGCTGGCCGCGATCATGATTCCTATCGGCGTGCTGTCTGCGGCCAACGGGATCAAGCGCGACCTCGCTGCCGGCCCGCCCTACCCCCTCGGCGTCGACCCGGTCTCGTTCTCGATTGTTTCGGTAAACGGGATGTTGATGTTCGGGTCGCTGCTGGGGCTGTCGTACCTGATGCGCCGCAATCTCGCGGCGCACAAACGGCTGGCGCTCTACGCGGTCATCTCAATGATGAACGCCGGAAGCGACCGCTGGCCGTGGGACGCGTGGGGCATCAGCGAACGCTGGTCAGTGTGGTTTTACACGCTGCTGCTGGTGCTGCCTATCGTGTATGACCTCGTCAGCCTGCACAAGGTGCACCGCGCGACATTGTTTGCCGCACCCTTTGTGTGGCTGCTGTACACGTTCCAGATTCCATTCGGCAAGACCGCGGCGTGGCACGTCGTCTCGAACTTCATGCTGAAGCATCTGGCTTGAGGCGAGCAGTGTTCCGAGCGCACGCGTCACATCTTGCGCCGATTGACGCAGCGGAGCATAAAACGATTGTCTATTCACTAAAGTCTTCGGCCCTAGTTCTTATTCCTCCAAAATCCCGGTGGCGTTTCGCTTCGGCACAAAGCCCGCCGGAATGCGAGTAATTTCCGTTATCGCCTTGATGTCTACCACCGAGACATCGTTAGTGATGGCATTTGCCACACTGGGAAAGTGAGTTTTTAGTGGCGAAGGGGGTATTCCGCCTGATAAGTCGCGCTACGGGAATGTGGCCCGTGGGGCTCGCGAGCATCTGGACTCGCCAAAAAGTGATATTATGGCGAGCTATAAGGGGGTTTATCAGTGAGGTTTATTTTTCTCGCCCTCGCGCTGGTTTTATTCTTCACGTGGATTGGGGCATTCGTCGTCTTTCACGTGGCGGCTGCGCTCATTCACGTTCTGCTCATCCTTGCAGTCATTTTCTTAGTGATCTATCTCTTCAGCAGGCGCCGGGCGGCGTGAGCTCGTCAAGTGCGCTAGGAGAACATCGTGCCTTGTCTCGTACTGATCGTCTTTCTCGCATTCCCTCGAATCGCGCTCGTTTTGCTGTTCCTGACGTCGAATTACCTGCAGCGGGCGTATCACGGCCTGCTATTGCCTCTGCTCGGGTTTTTGTTTTTACCTCTCACAACGCTGGCGTATGCATGGATGACGAACACGCGGCAGCCTATCGCGGGAATTAATTTGCTGATTCTGGTTATCGCGGCTGTGATCGATCTCGGCGGCTTAAGCGGCGGCGAATATCATCGGCGGACACGATGGGGAAGTTAGTTCCTACCGTATCCTCCAGCCTTGCGAGAGTATTGGACTCTGACGGGTTCGGGTGTACGCTATCGCTCAGTCGGAAGGTCAAAACGGGATTTCCTGCTAAGTCCTTCCAAGAGGAGAATCATCTATAATGGCCAAACTAACTCCTGCTGCGAGGAAGAAACTTCCGAAATCGGACTTCGCGGAAAAAGGCGCCAAGAAATATCCGATCCCTGATGCCGCTCACGCACGAGACGCCTTGGCGAGGAGTTCGGGGAAGCCAGAGCATGCATCTGTCGTTGCCGCAGTTAAGCGAAAATTTCCAAAAATAAAAATAACGAAGTAGAAGCGATGATCCCGCTGACCGCTGCAATCCTCTATCTACTTAGAGGCCAAGCCCTGATAAGTCGGCTACCGGATTGTGGCTTTAGCTGGCATGCCCGAAGAACCGCCGCCAGAATCCGAGAAATCCGCCGGTAACTTGCCAAAAAATAATTCCGTGAAGACCCATCTCGCTGCGCAGATCGGCCTGTGTGCGTGCCCGGGGGGCGGTACTGACCGAACCGTGGCAATCACCCAGGGCACTACGAACAGCTCCTAAAGAGAAGGTGAAAGGAAACTGAAGACGCGCCAGCGACCGAGCACGCCTTCAAAAACTTGTCTTTGCAAGGGATTTTGGTGGACGTGACAGGGATCGAACCTGCGACCTCATCCATGCCATGGATGCGCTCTCCCAGCTGAGCTACACGCCCGTTCCGAATCGATGCGGTTTAACGATGGGTCTGTCAGAACCAAAAACATACTAACGAATATCCGCATGAAATTCCACTGGGAGGTCGATTGATAGTGACTAGGATTATATGAATCGCGAATGGAGAACTATTTCAGTAGCGCCGGCGTCTCGCCGGTGGTTCTCGGTTTTTGCGATGCGCAAAAGCCGCCGGCGAGACGCCGGCGCTACCGAAAAAACTCATTCGCCGTTAGAATGGCTGCCCTATGCCTAAACTTACTTTTCTTGGCGCGGCGGGAACTGTTACAGGCTCGAAATATCTGGTGGAAGCAGAGGGGAAACGTCTGCTGATTGACTGCGGCCTCTTTCAAGGCCTTAAGGAACTGCGCCTTCGCAATTGGAATCCCCTTCCGGAAAAGCCGGCGTCGTTCGATTGGTGCGTCCTGACGCACGCGCATCTGGATCACACCGGCTACCTGCCTCGACTGGTGCGCGACGGCTATCGCGGCCCGATCTATGCGGACGCAGCGACAATCGAGCTGTGCAATATCTTGCTGCCCGACTCGGCCCACCTGCAAGAAGAGGACGCCGAGAACGCTGGGCGGAAGGGATACAGCAGGCACGCGCCGCCACTGCCTCTGTACTCGCAGAAGGATGTCGCTCCCGTGCTGAAAGCGCTCACCGAGATACCGCGGGCTGACTCGTTCACGATTTCGCCGCAATTCACCGTGAAGCCGCACAATGCCGGTCATATTCTCGGGGCCTCCAGCCTGGAACTGACGATCACGGAAAATGGCAAGAAAACCGTGGTGTTATTTTCGGGTGACGTCGGCCGCTACGACCAGCCGATTCTCAAGGATCCGGAAGCGCCTCCGCGCTGCGACGTCCTGCTGTGCGAATCGACATACGGGGACCGCGACCATCCGTCCGATTCGCCGGAAGACGCGCTGGCGGACGTCGTCAATCGCGTCGCCAAACGAGGCGGAGTAATCGTCATTCCGGCGTTCGCCGTGGACCGCACGCAAATGATCATGTACATCATTCGTAAGCTGGAAGATGCCAATCGCATCCCCCGACTTCCCGTTTACGTGGATAGCCCGATGGCCATCAGCGTTACGGACCTGTACTTGCGCCATCACGAAGATCATGACTTGACGTTCACGAAAGAGGAACTGTCAGGCAATCCGCTCGATGCTCACACCGTACACTACATGCGCACCGTGGACGACTCGAAGCAGATCAATGACGTGACGACTCCCGCCATCATTATTTCCGCCAGCGGCATGGCAACCGGCGGACGCGTGCTGCATCACATCGCGCAACGCGCGCCCGACCGCCGAAATGCCATCTTGCTGGCGGGATTCCAGGCGGAGGGCACGCGGGGCCGTTCGCTGGAGGAAGGCGCGAAAACCGTACGCATACACGGTCAGGATGTGCCGGTTGCGGCGGAAGTCATCAATCTGCGCCAATTCTCCGCCCACGCCGGTAAGAGCGAACTGTTGCGCTGGCTCACGGGCCTTCCCGCTCCCCCACGGCAAACGTACATGGTGCATGGCGAGCCACAGGCTTCCGCATCGCTCAAGGCTGCCATCGAATCGAAATTCAAATGGCGCGTCAGCCTGCCTCAATACTTGCAGACTGTGGACGTGGATGAGTAAACGGTTAACAGTTGTGAGGCAGGACCGCATCTCTATTTAGCCATCTTGCGAGGCGTGTTAGAATGGGCTCAGTTTGGCCCGCCTGTTGGAGGCCCTCGGAGCGATGATGCGTTTTCGCCGAACTCCGATTCTCCTGATCCTTTTCGCTATCGGTGCGCTGCCGGGACTCGCGCAAAACCGCACAACGTCGAGGCCTGTTTACGAAATCGATGGCTTCGTCCGCGACGATACCGACGAGCACCCCATGGAAAACATTCGGGTGGACTTGAAACAGGGCTCTGGAATCCCGGTGACCACGGCATTCACCAGATCCAACGGCGACTTCCAATTCACCGGGCTGGCCAGCGGTACATATATTGTGGAAGTTCAATTACCGGATTACGATACCGCCCGTGAGACGGTCTCGGTCTACAACTCCTCAGTCCAGGGAGTGAATATTTCTCTGACAAGGCCAATAAAATTGGGCGGTTCGACAAACGATGCGACAATCTCGGCTCACCAGCTGAGTGTCCCGCATAAGGCGCACGAAGAATTCGACAAAGGCATGATGCTGTTTTATCGGAAATCCGATTTTCAGGGAGCGATCGAGCAGTTTGAGCGCGCCATCAAGGATTTCCCAACGTACTACGAAGCTTACGAGCAGAAGGGCAACGCCTACATTCGATTGGCGGAGATGGCCCCTGCCGAAGAGGCGCTCCGGAAATCCGTCGAGCTAAGCTCAAGGCTATATTCCGAAGCTCTGCTCGATCTCTCAGGACTCCTCTCCGTTACAAAACGGTATGCGGAAGCCGAGACATTTGCCCGGAACGCTATCAGCGTCGCCCCATCCACATGGCGCGGGCCTTTCAATCTTGCGGTAGCATTGCAGGGGCTAGAACGGATGGAGGATGCGGAAAAAAGCGCGACGCAGGCTCGGGACATGAAGCCGGATAATCCTCCCGTCTACTTGATGCTGGCGAATATCCATATTCACCTAAATAAATTCCAGGCCTTATATAAGGATCTCGACTCGTATATAAAACTTGTCCCCACCGGCCCACAATCCGATCAAGCCAGAAAGACGCGCGACCAGCTGCAGGCAGACCTGCAACAAGCCGAGGATCGAGCCCGCGCGCGGCAAAATTCAACGGCTGCAAGTGCCGCGCCCGCCCCCGAAAAGGAACTGCCTCCCCCGCCAGAGCCGGATACCTCGGGGCTCACTTCCCTGCCGCCCCCGACTCAAACCATTCAGTGATAATAAGTTAAACGCGAACATGCTCGACCTCCGGCGCGTCCAAGTTTCTTCCCTCCCATCGATCGCAAATTATTTAATACGATGTAACTTTAGATGTAACCTCGGGAGAGGGACCCACGTCTACTAGGCAAGACCACTCGGGGGGGTAGGAAGGGACCACCACAATGCAACCGACCATTGTCTTCCTACCCCTTTAAAACTTTCTGACACAAGTATAAACCAAAGGCGGATTCCACGCATCGCTGGAAACGACAAGTCATGCAATTTTCACGGCATTTTTTCGGCATGTTGCGGAGTCACTGGCATCCGCGATGGCATAGCGGGAATTTCCTGAAGATGCAAACCCATCACAAACATCGGCAGCGGAGCAACACGCCCCCAACGATTTAGGTCCCACCCGGCGCGAATGAAATTCACTTCGGGAACGAGAGACAGATCCAGGGCAGCGCGTGTCTCGCCTCGGTAGAATTGTTGAGGCAATTTCAGAGCGGGATGCGTGCCCCAGTTCTCCCCATCTGCCGAACCCCAGATGGACACGTCCAGCGACTCCTGCTCAATTTGATCGCTAACCTGAAGGATGCAGAAAAAAGTGCGAGTTGGGCTTGTGCGAACATCCACGGCATCGCCGTGACCGTTCACCTGGACGAGCGTGCCCTGCGGAATAAGATCGAACTCCATTGCCATGCGGATTCTCCTCGGCTATCGGCGCGAATTCTAACACAGGCATTGCGCGAACGGCTACGGAGGGGGGAAGACTTCTTAAGACTCAAACCGAGAATCCGGCTTCAAGAAATTCGAGCGCTCTGCGAAATGCTTTTCCTCGATGGCTGTGCTGATTTTTTTCTTCGCGCGATATCTCCGCATATGTTTTTTCGAGATCGGGGAAATAGAAAATCGGATCGTAACCGAAACCGCCTTCTCCCCGTGGGGCCTCCAGGAGCTCCCCCTCAGCGGATGCCGAGAATAGGCCGCGCATCTGGCCTGCTTCGGCAAGAGCAAGCACACAAACGAAACGGGCTTTTCGTTCGCCGCCTTCCTTGCCGTGCATTTCACCGAGCAATTTTTGGATGCGATCCGCATCGGTGGCCTCCGGGCCAGCGTAGCGCGCGGACCGGACTCCGGGCGCGCAGCCGAGAGCGGGTACGACCAGGCCAGAGTCATCCGCGATCACAAGCCCCGACGCGATCCGGCTGTAGTGCAGCGCCTTCCCAGCAGCATTTTCGGCGAACGTGGACTCGCCTTCCTCGAACCCGGGCACAACGCTGAAATTCGGAATCGGCTCCATCGCGACGGACGCGCCCGCCGACGAAGCCAGCGCGCGATACTCTCGCAGCTTGCCTTCGTTCGACGAAGCGACAAACAATCGGAGCGGTTTACTTTGCGTGGACACGGAAATCGGTTTGTACCAGCGTGGATTGGCTTTCGGTGATGCGACGAATTCCAGTTGCCGCGAGCGCGAGCAGGTCCTGGAGCTGCGCGCCGGCGAACGGCTCTCTTTCGGCGGTGGCTTGCACTTCGACGAATTTTCCGGCTCCGGTCATCACGACATTCATGTCGACGTCCGCCTTGGAATCTTCGTCATAGGCCAGGTCCAGCAGGGCGACGCCTTTCACAATCCCGACGCTTGTCGCCGCCACGGAATCGATTAGCGGCAGCGTCTTCAAAATGCCCGCGGCAACCATGCGCTGCATCGCCAGCGCAAGGGCCACATACGCGCCGGTAATGGATGCCGTGCGAGTGCCGCCATCGGCCTGGATCACGTCGCAATCCAGCCACACGGTTCTTTCGCCAAGTTTTTGCTGATCGACGATCGCGCGCAACGACCGCCCGATGAGCCGCTGAATCTCGAGCGTGCGTCCGGATGGCCTGCCGCGCATGGATTCGCGCGCCGTGCGCTGCTCGGTGGCCCTCGGGAGCATTCCGTATTCGCCAGTTACCCAACCTTTTCCCTGTCCTTTCAAAAATGAGGGGACACCGTCGTCCACGGTGGCCGTGCAGATCACGCGTGTATTGCCAATTTCAATCAGCACGCTTCCTTCCGCGCTCGTGATAAAGTCCGGCGTCATTTTGATTGGGCGCATCTGATCGTGAGCGCGTCCGTCGTTTCGCAAATTTCCTCCTCGATATACGGATGCGAGTTTGCCCGCCGTTCCATCGGCTGTCAACCAGAGACGGGCGAGGTTGTGCGCGATGAATCGCTTTTGTGAGATAGGATGGACACTCGATAGTTGGCAATCTATGGTTGGCATACTAGTGATTGGAAACAACCACTTCATCGTGCGTGGGCCGCTGCCGGATCGAGCGACAGCGCTGGCTCTGGCGCGGCATTGGTCGATCATCAAAATCGGGCGGCAGACGCCGGTTTCCTTGCTCGCGTGGAGCATTTCAACGAAAGAGTTCCGCGAAAATCTAGAGTGGGCTGTGGTCGTTCCGGGGGAAGGCCAAGTCGCTGCTGTTGTCGCGCAATTACTTGCTGAATTGTCAGCGCGGGGAATTAGAATTCTCGATTCCCAGGTCGATAATTGGTGAGATTGCTGTCGAGTAGAACAGGCTTCAGCCTGTTTG
>JBEKCU010000202.1:0-8812 GCA_050014735.1 Candidatus Acidiferrales bacterium
ACAGAGGTCAAGGCCGTCGTCACGCCAATCTCGTAGGAGGGCGAAGACGAAGAGACAAAATGAATTGGAAACCAGGAGGAGGCCGAAGATTTCTATGGAAGACGAAGGCTCTTTCGGCCTCCTCCTTGTTGCACATCGGGAGGAAAAATTGTTTTGCGGTTTCGGAGGTCCGACCTTTAGGTCGGGCAATCGAGGTCGGATCGGAGGGCCTTTAGGCTTTGAAGCTTCAGGGGCTGAAGCTCCGAAAGTCCGGAATTGAATGTCGGTGCCAAACAGTCTGTGTGAGAGCTTTGGAATCGATGCGGGTTATGGCTTTAGCCGCTGACGTTCTAATTTTGCCGTTTTCGCACAGGCTCCAAAACCCGGCCTCCAAGAAACAAGAAGCGTCGTACAATTTCAATGTAAAGTGATTTTTATCCTCGCTAGGTTGGCGACAATGGATTTGCGTTATCCGATTGGCAAACTGGAACTGAAGCCGTCACTCAATCCCGATGAGCGCGACAAAGCAATTGCGCAAATCGCGGAAACTCCGAATCGGCTGCGTGAAGCCGTCGCCGGGCTCTCCCACGAGCAATTCGACATGCCATATCGCCCGGGTGGCTGGACCGTGCGGCAAGTCGTCCATCATCTTCCGGACAGCCATTTGAACGCTTACGTGCGCTTCAAACTTGGCCTCACCGAAAACGAGCCAACGATCAAGCCGTACAATGAAGCTCGCTGGGCGGAGCTTGCCGATTCGCGCGATACACCTCTCGAGATTTCGCTCTCCTTGCTCGAATCTCTTCACCATCGCTGGGACGTGCTCTTGCGATCGATGCGGCCGGATGACTTTGCGCTCCGCCTGCGGCACCCAGAAATGGGAGAGATGACGCTGGACACGGCGTTGGCAATCTATTCCTGGCATGGGCGCCACCACGTCGCTCACATCACGGTGCTTCGCGAGCGCGAAGGTTGGAAGTAGCCACTTTGCTCCTCACGGCCCTCCGCTACTACTGGATTACGGCCAAGGGCTACCGTCTGCGGCCGTGGGCCAGTCCTTATATTCGCTGGCGTCTGGAAACATTTTTAGGCGGAGACATGCACGCGCTCGGGCCTGGCGAATTTTTTGGCTTGATGTGGCGCGAGCGAGCGCGTTTCAAGCGATTCCTGAGATGGACGGCCGAGCGTTGGCGTGTTCAAAGCAAGAACCCGTCATGATCGGTGCAAGGTATAGGGGTGTATACTCGTTATCGAGATTGAATGGTCCAGGAAAAACTCCTTCGCGTTGTCATTCCGAGCGAAGCGAGGAATCTCTCCGAGGTGTAATCCAAAGAAAGAGAGATTCCTCACCCGCAGGAGCGGGTTCGGAATGACAATGTTTTAAATCTTTTCGGGAAACGGCTCGATCAGGAGAGAATCCTCCCTCCGGAAATCGTCATGCAGGAACTAAAAATATTTCAGAAGACGGAATCGCTCCACGAAGGACGCTGGTGGGAGCCCATGCCCGATGGCCGCGTGCATTGCTACCTGTGTCCACGGCATTGCCACATCGGAGAAGGGCAGGCTGGGTTTTGTTTTATTCGGGTCAATCAGGGAGGGAAACTGTATTCCCTGGGATACGCGTCGCCGGCGGCTCTGCAGATCGATCCGATTGAGAAGAAACCGCTGAACCATTTTCTGCCCGGCACTCGTGTGTTTTCCCTGGGCACGGCCGGATGCAACATGGGCTGCTTCTTCTGCCAGAATTGGGATATTTCAAAATCAAAATCGGATCAAGTTCGTTCGACGCATATTCCCCCGGAGGATGTCGTCGCGCTGGCCATCCGTTATGGCTGCCCGTCCATCGCGTTTACATATAACGAGCCGACGATTTGGGGCGAATATGCGATCGATATCTGCCACGCCGCAAGGGAAGCTGGAATTCGCACGGTCATGGTCACCAACGGGTACATCACGCGCGAGGCTTTTCACGATATTTACAATCACGTGGACGCGGCCAATGTGGACTTAAAGGCATTCACGGAGGGATTCTACGGCCGCGTCACGCTGACTCATTTGCAGCCGGTCCTGGACATGCTGACCTGGCTGAAGCAGGAGACAGATGTGTGGTTCGAGATTACTAATCTGCTGATTCCGACGCTGAATGACGATCCGCTGGAAATCCGCAAGCTTTCGGATTGGATTCTGGAGCACCTCGGACCGGATATTCCTTTGCATTTCACGGCGTTCCATCCTGACTTCAAGTTGCAGGACAAGCCCCGCACGCCCCCCGAAACGCTTCACGCTGCGCGGCAGATTGCGGTGGAGGCGGGAATTCACTATGTCTATGAAGGCAACATCCATAGCGAATCCGCTCACACGTATTGCCCCGGATGCGGGGAAGTTCTGATACGCCGGTCGTGGCACGAAGTCTTGAAAAATTCCCTTCGCGACGGCGCGTGCCCTTCTTGCGGCTGCCCGATCCCGGGACGCTGGACTAATTCTCGCGGCGCGACGGATGCCGATTCTCGGCATGCCGCTGACAAAGCCAAACAAAAGTATGGAGAGCTGAATCTCTGAAATCCTTCCCGCATCTTCGTCGATCGATGTCGAGCCGCGAAATAAGCGGCATAGGCTTCGGTGCCCGGCTGACAAATGGCAAAAAAACGATTCTCGCGTCCCTTGTCAGTTTCGCTGAAACCATTCAGAACATTCGCTATTACAAGAAGTAAAGACCGTGGAAATCGGGGATGCCAAACTGCTTCTCCGCCAGGGTGCTCTTGATTTGTCGAATCTGAAATCTCAAACATGAAATCCCAAACGTCAAATTTCAAATTAATGCGAAAATCTACATTAAGATCAGAATTGAGATTAAGACCAGAATCGAAACCACACAGGCTGTCCGCCGGTTCGCCTCGGGATAAAAGGTCCGCGCTACTGGCCGCCTGGCATTGGCATATTCATGGGCATATCGGAATCGTGCGTCATGGCGGGCATTCCGGCGAGGTACGAGTATATCCACAACTGCCATTTCCGTTCGAGTTCAATAGGCGTCGTTTGCAAAGCGCTGGTGACACCCGCGACGGTAGCCTTTGGCATCTTTGCTAAATACAGCGAGCGAACTTCCGCAGGGCCGCCGAGTTCCGCAATTTCGTTTATCCATGCGCCCCCCAGCACCGCGAGATCTTGGGGTGAAATGCGAATGCCGGGCGGAAGATTCAGCAACGTTTCGACTTTTTGATGACCAATTCTTTGTTCCAGTTCGGCGGCTGCGATTCCCAATTCCTTTCCATCCCGCTCGCCAACGAGCCAGATCGCGGTCCATTGACCGATGCCCGCGTTTCCCCGTTTGCCCCACGCGACTTGCAAGAGAGCCTCGGCGTCGGCTGCGGGGTCGAGTTGAGGGGTTCGGCCGTCCAATTTCGTGCGAATCGTCGTTCCCGAGACTGTGTAAGGCTGGGGAGTGCTCGCAGTTTCCACGGGTATTGGCGCGTCAGTGTCGAAAATAATTTTGATTTCCGCGTTTGAGTCGCCTTCGCCGAGTTTTCGGTCAAGTGCCATGAAGACGGATTCCCGCTGCATGGCAAACTGCGACATGGTTTCCTGCGACATTGCGTCAGGCAAGC
Organism: Candidatus Acidiferrales bacterium; assembly: GCA_050014735.1. Classification (GTDB taxonomy): domain Bacteria; phylum Acidobacteriota; class Terriglobia; order Acidiferrales; family UBA7541; genus Palsa-360. Next base: position 3,585 of record JBEKCU010000202.1, read on the forward strand.
AAAGGATTTCATAGTGCGCGGAGGTCACGCGCTGCATGAGCGATTCCCGTACAAACCGCCGCATGAGGCGCCCGTAAAACGCTAGAAGCGTTGCGAATAAAAAGATGGTCAGTATAAAAGCGATCGCCGCTTTGGAGAATCCGCGCCCTGAAGTTGTGTTTTGGATCATGCTTGTTTTTTGTTCGTGTTCTCGAGCGGCTTTGCATTGACGCCGGCTGCGGGGAAATACCGGTCCATGTCGATGTCTGGAAAGCCTCGATTGTTCAGATGCACGGCCAGCCGAGCCGAAGAAATCGGGCCGCTCTGGAACAATGCACGGATAGACTCGAAGACGACTTGATATTCGGCATCGAGAAAGTTATGGCCGGCAAGAGAATCGATCAGATTCTGGCGTAGCCTTTCGGTCATCGTATGGTCGCATAATGCGCGCAGCGCTCGTATTTCGGCTGTCAGCTGTGTCGTTCGATTCATTGTCAATTTGACGAAACTAAACCTAGCGATTGGAGAGATTGGCCCTGTAAAGCGAGCACTCTGTCGCGCAACTATATTATTCCGCGGGAATAAAAGCAAAGCCCGATTCGTTACTGCGGAAGTTCTTTTGACGGAGCCTTTCCACGTATACGAATGACGCCCGCTCTGGCAATGGGGTCCGAAGGATCCATCGCCAGACCGCTTTCGTATTCATGGAGCGCATCGCCCGGATGTCCGGCGAATTCGAGCACTTGTCCCAGGCCAATGTGAGCGTGGCCATCAAAGGGATTGATGTGAAGCGCGTGCCGAAATGATTGCTCGGCACGCGGCATATCGCGCCAATTGAGATAAATATCGCCTAGCCGGTCGTAGGCGTCCGATGTGGGATCGGCCTGTACGGAGCGTTCGTATTCGGTTCGCGCATCTTCCAGTCGGCCGGCCTCATACAAAAATTTCCCGTAGGCATTGTGCGCGCGTGTTGAAAGGGGAGAGATCGCCGTGGCGACGCGATACTGCCATTCGGCCTCTGCCGTGCGGCCCATCAGGGCCAGCGTTTCCGCCAGGTCTACATGACCGTTCGCGAACACAGGCCGCGCCCGCAACGCGCGCCAGGAGTAGTCGAGGGATTCCGCATACCGATGTTGCTGCTGGCGGAGAATCGCCATGTTGTCCAGAGCAAAAACGTTGGTGGCGCCGACCGAAAGCGCTTCCAGATATTCGCGCTCGGCGGCGTCCTTGTCGCCTCGGTTTAAATAAATCGCGCCGAGATTAGAGTGGATCAAGCTCGCGTCGCCTTGTGCCTGAATTGACTGGCGGAAAAGCACTTCATCCGAGCGCCAGTCGCGATTGCGCCTGACGGTTTTTACCGCGAATATGAGTGCTGCAACGCCGACCAGGGCCGGAACAGCGTGCGCCAGAGGGCGCAGATATTTCGGCTCTTTTACGTTCCAGAGTTTCGCCGCGGCCCAGCCCAAAAGCCAGCAGTAACCGACCGAGGGCAAATAAAGATACCTCTCCGCGAACACGCTTGCCGGCATCCAGCGCGCGTTGAGTACCGGCCCGAGGGGAAGGAACATCCACACCAGAGCAAACGAAATGAGGTGAACCCGCTTCCACAATACGACGAAAAGAATCGCGCAAACGGCGATCCCTGCCAGTCCAATTAGCACGGGCGTGTCCGTAACATGATGGCTCGGATGGAAAACATAGAAGGCCGAAAGATGCGCGGGCCAAACTAGCTTACCAAGGTAGCCTCCAACCAAAGAAACAGCGGACAAGCAGGTTTCGTACCACGAAAGATTGGGACGCGAAACGACGCTTGCAACGCCTCCCAGCACAATCGCACGAACAACGAAATAAAGCGCTGCCATGCCCCACAACGGGCCGTAGCGCGAGGCCTTTTCCTTCATCGATGTCATGGCTCGGTCGTCGCGGTAAAAGTATTCGAATATCGTGACGACAACCGGGAGCGTCATGGCCTGCTCCTTTGAAAGCAGAGCGAGCGCAAAGGTTACGCACATCACGGCCCGAGCCCTCCATCGATAATCCGTCTCGGGAAGTTTGAGGTACAACAGGAAAGTTGCCAGATAAAATAGGCTGAGTTCCAGGTCCGTGACAGCGGCGATCCATGCGACGGATTCCGTATGAATGGGGTGAAGAGCGAACAATCCTGCCGCGATCAGCGCGACGCGCTCCCCGCTGAAACGACGCACAAGATAGAACACAAGCCACACGACAACGCCATTCAATACGAGATTCGTAAGGTGAAAGCTAAAGGGAACCGTGCCCGCGATCTGGTAGGTCAGCAGATACAGGAACGTCATCATCGGTCGAAAATAATTTGTGACCCCCTGCGCTCCCTGAAATGACCATACCGTCGTCGTAAAGATCTGCCGCAGATAGCGGAAGGAATGGACGTAGGGATTTTCCACGACTTGAAAACTGTCGTCGTAAACAAAATCGTTAAAAAGCGTGTTCGCGTAGGGCAGGAACGCGAGCAGAAAAAGAAACAGAAATATGACTGTTTCCCGGCGGCTTTCCGGCGACGGCTCAGTGCGACGACGTTTGACCCAGCTACGCAAACCGCGCATAAGGTGATGCTACTGGAGCAGCGCTTCGGAAACCATTGCTGAGAGGGTCCACCGTAGCAGGATAGTCAGCTGGCCGGGGGGGGAAGTCAGAAACTTCTCAGACTTGGCAAATGGTTTGGCGAATGAATTTGCCCGAAATGGATGGTTTTGCCACGACGTTGTGCACGACGTATTTCGCGTGCGCATATTGCGGCTAGGACCATGGCCGAGTTGACGCTGATTACAATTCAATCAGCCATTTTTGGGAACAATCGAAACCGGAACCGCGCGATTACGGCGCGAAGAAGCCGAACATATCGAGTATCAACTGCGTCGGATTCGACGCGAACGCGCTGATTGCCCCGTTCGACGCGGGTACAATCGCCATGTTTGACGTGACCGTCTGGTCGGTTGCGCTTAGCGTCGCAGCCAAAGGCTGTGCCGTGCCGGTCAGCCACAAGGTCAGGAAGCCCAGCGGACCGGGAGGCACAACCGTGGAGTTGAGCACGTAGGCCTTTGCGGCGCCTGGCACGCCGCAAGCACTGGCTGGCAGAGCCTCGTCGAGTTCGCCGCTAAATGGCTGAGCCGACGGCGCATTCGACACCTGGCGCGTATCCAGTACGCGGCACGGTGCCACAGTGTACAGCGATAGCCCTCCTAACCCCGACGGCGCAAAGTAGCCATCGACATCGATCACCAGGTCCGTATTGTTGCTGGCAAATACGTCGATCGCGCCGTTCGTGCCTGCCGGAATGATCGCGGCGTTGGCGGTCACCGTCCCGGTCGTCGCGCTCAAATTTGCGGTCCCTGGCTGCGCCTGCCCGGTCGGGAATGCCGTGAGGAATCCCAATGGCCCCTTGGGCACCGCCGTGAGGTTCAGCGAATAGGCATGGGCAGCCGGCGGCAAATTGCATGTACTGGTGAGCAGCGGGAATGTCCGGCTGGTATTGCCCGCTAAAGATGGGCCTCCCAACTGCCCGTTCGCATTTCGGGTATCCACCAACCGGCAGGGAATCACCGGGAAGAACGTCAGCTGAGAGGGATCAGTTGTGAAGTACCCGTTGATATCCAGCACAAGATCGGTGGTGTTCGAGGCGAACACGCTGATCGAGCCGTTGGTTCCAGCCGGCACGATCGCCGCATTGGATCGCACCCGGCCATCGACGGAACTGACGGTGGCCACGACTGGCTGCGTCTGCCCCGCGGGCCAGACCGTAAGAAATCCCAGCGAACCGGACGGTATCACGGCGACGTTGAGGGAAAAGGCGGCAGCGGTTGTTGGAATCGTGCACGTTGTGCTCGACGAAATTGTGAATGTACGCGAGGTACCGCCTGTAAACGTGGTTCCCAAAAGCGGGTCCGACGGCAGGTTGCGGGTATCTCCCAGCCGGCACGGAGCGATCGGGACGTATCGGAGAGGGCCCATTTGCACGGTCGTGGGCGAAGTGCCGGACGGAAAGACCGGTAAGGTAACCGCGTTCGATAAGGTGGCATCGACAGGCCCATACGTGATCTGATTCGACCCCGCAGCGGCGATGTCAGCCGCCGTGATCGAGGCGGTCACTTGCGTGCCACTGACGAACGTTGTCGCGCGCGGGCTTCCATTGAAATTCACGGTCGCGCCGTCAACAAAACCAGAGCCATTCACCGTCAACGTAAACGACGCCCCGCCCGCCACTTCCCTCGTCGGCGAAAGGGACGTAATCAGCGGGCCGGAGACGGTGGTCGGGCCCACGCCTGTGCCGCTGAGCTGGATACTCTGACTCGCGCTCGCAGCATTGAGGGCATTGTCGGTGAGAGTTGCCGCAGTCGTAATTAGGAACACCGTAGTCGGAGCGAAGCTGACGCTCAGGCCGCAGGTCGCGCCGGGCGCCAGAGAGAAAGTGCCGGTGCACATGGCGGGGCCGCCGGAGACGGACGACAGACCGAAAGAGGTGGCGCCGATCACTAATCCGGGCGAAACACTATTTAGCGACTGGTTGCCGATGTTTTGCACCGTGACCGACTGCGGGCTGTCTATGCTGGTTTCGAATTCAGGAGTCGCCGTGAAATCGAGAACTGGCGGCTGTGATCGCTGAATCTTTAGTACCCGGTGATTCTCGAAATCCGCGATGAACAGATTGCCCGTTCCGTCCAGCGCCAACCCTCCCGGCGAATTCAATCCGCTGCCCACCGTGGTCTGGCAGGATCCGCCGGCGCAACCTGCAGGAACCTTTAGCACAAGGCTGAGTTTAAAGTCGGAAACGAAAACATCGCCCGCTCCATCCACGGCCAACCCGAGCGGCTGAGAAAAATTGTTGCCGACGGTAGTCTGGCACGAGGCGACGATGCAACCCGGCGCTAATTTCAGCACCCGGCTGTTGCCGCCGTCCGCGATGAAGAGATCGCCTGCTCCATCCACCGCTACCCCGGCCGGATTCAACAGCCCGCTGGCCACATTGATCTGGCAACTGGCGATGATACAACCTTGCGGTACTTCCAGTATATGGTCGAGGCTGAAATCGGCAATGAACACATCGCCCGCTCCATCCACCGCCACGCCAGTTGGTTCAAGGAGTCCGCTACCCACACCGGTCTGGCATGAGCTGGTGGTACAGCCAGGCGGAACCTTTAGGACGGGGTTAGCGCCTTGCTCTGCGATGAACAGATCGCCCACTCCATCCACCGCAATAAATTGCGGTGCTACGA